>NZ_JBEUPA010000002.1:0-171958 GCF_040492065.1 Actinomadura sp. NPDC000929
CGCGCGCAGGCCGTCCGGGCGGCCGAGGGCGGCGGACTCGGGCAGCACGGCGACGCCGAGGCCGTGCGCGGCGATCTCCGCGAGCACCGGCGGCTCGCCCGCCTCGAACGCCACGCGGGGGCGCAGTCCGGCGTCCGCGAAGGCCGCGTCCAGGACGGACCGCAGCCCGGTGCCCTTCGGCAGGCAGATCAGGCTCTCCTCGGCGAGCGCCCGCAGGGTGATCGTGGACCTGCGCGCCAGCGGGTGGGTGCGGGCGACGGCGGCGACGAGGTCCTGCTCGATGACGACCCGCGTCGCGACGCCCTCGGGCGGGCCGGCGCCGAGGCTGAGGTACGCCAGGTCGATCCGTCCGGTGCGGAGCCCCTCGGTCAGCGCGGCGGAGTCCTCCTGGACGACGGTGATCTCGATGTCCGGGTGGTCGCGGTGGAATTCGGCCAGCATGCCCGGAAGGTCCAGCGACCGGATCCAGTCGATCGTGCCGATCGTGACGTGCCCGCGGAGCAGGCCCGTCAGCTCGTCCACGGCCAGCCGGGCGCCCTCGACCGCCGCGAGCGCGGCCCGCGCGTAGGGCAGGACGGCGGCGCCGACCTCGGTCAGGCGGACCGTGCGGCCGGAGCGGTCGAACAGCGGCTGCCCCAGCTCCCGCTCCAGCTGCCGGATCTGGGCGCTCACGCCCGGCTGGGCCACGTGCAGCCTTGCCGCGGCCTTGGTGAAGCCGGCCTCTTCCGTGACCGCCACAAAGTACTCAAGCTGGCGCAGCTCCATAACCGGACATGCTAGTCGCGGCGCTTCCCAGTGCCCGGGCTTCTGGGTGACCGGTCGGTCCGGCAACCATTTCTTTTGCCGGTCTTGGCCGCATCGCTGCTGTTCAGAGGACTGATCCGGGCGTGTGCGGTGATTACCTCACCTGCGGGAGGTCGGGTGTTCGAACGGCGCACATGGTCCATACGGGTGCGGATGACCGTTATTGCCGGGACGGTCACCGCCGTGATCTGCGCCATCGTGACGACGCTGATCCTCGTGGAGGCGCGGGGATCGGAGACCGACTCCGCCCGCG
The DNA here is from genome assembly GCF_040492065.1 of Actinomadura sp. NPDC000929. NCBI lineage: Bacteria > Bacillati > Actinomycetota > Actinomycetes > Streptosporangiales > Thermomonosporaceae > Actinomadura > Actinomadura sp. NPDC000929. Next base: position 1,058 of record NZ_JBEUPA010000002.1, read on the forward strand.
GCGAGGCGACCGCGGCCGCGCTCCGGCTGTCGTACGCGTTGCGGCGCGAGCCCGTGGAGGGGCGGATCGACGGGGTGCCGGGCGTCCTGCTGCAGGTCATGGACGAGAGGCGGACGGTGATCGCGGGGTCGCCGGGCCGGGCGCTGGCCCGCCGGCCGCTCGCCCGCTTCGTCCCGTCGCAGGAGCGCGTCTACACCTCGCGGAAGGTGTGCTCGCCGGTGCGGCGGCACCGGTGCCTGTGGGTGATCGGCTTCCGCGTCTTCAAGCCCGGCGGCGACTGGCTGATCTACGCCGCCGTCCCGATCGTCCCCTGGTACGTGAGCCCCGGCCTGATCATGTTCCTGGCCAGCGTCTCGCTGCTGGTGATCCTGCTGGGCTGCCTGCGCGCCTGGGCGACGGTGGACCAGACCCTCGCGCCGGTGGAGGCGATCCGGGCCGAGCTGGCGGAGATCACCGCGCACCGGTCGGGCCGCCGGGTGACGGTGCCGGAGGGCCGGGACGAGATCAGGCGGCTCGCGGAGGCCGCGAACGCGACCCTGGACCGGCTGGACAGCGCCCTCGAACGGCAGCGCAGCTTCACCTCCGACGCGTCCCACGACCTGCGCAGCCCCATCGCGGCCGCGCGCACCCAGATCGAGGAGGCGCTGCTGTTCCCCGACGACGTCGACTGGCCGCGGACGGCGCGCGGCGTCCTGCAGAGCCTGGAGCGGCTCCAGGCGATCGTGACGGACCTGCTGCAGCTCGCCCGGCTGGACGCCGCCGCCTGGCAGGAGGTCGAGACGATCGACCTCGGCGCGCTGGTCACCATCGAGGTGGCGAGGTCGGAGCGGACGAAGCGGATCGTCCCGCACCTCCAGGAGGGCGTGACGGTGCGCGGGGACCGGCTCCGGCTCGTCCGCCTGCTGACGAACCTGCTGGACAACGCCGAGCGGCACGCCGAGTCGCGCGTCGACATCACGGTGGCGCGGGAGGACGGCACGGCCGTGCTGGAGGTCGTCGACGACGGCGCGGGCGTCGCCGAGAAGGACCGGGACCTCGTGTTCCAGCGCTTCGCCCGCCTGGAGGACAGCAAGGCCCGCGACCCCGGGGGCACCGGTCTCGGCCTGCCGATCGCCCGGGAGATCGCGCAGTTGCACGGCGGCACCCTCACCATCGAGGACAGCGAGCGCGGCGCCCGGTTCGTCCTGCGGTTACCGCGCAACCACGACGGGAGGCCGGCCGGCTAGCGGGGGGGCGGGAAGCGGAGAACCCCGCGGCGCGGTGCGCGCGGGGTCGTGGCGGGCCGGGGCGGCCCGTGCGGGGGACGGGCCGGCGGGCGGCCGGTCAGGCCGCCGGATGGGCGGCCAGGCCGCGCAGGTGGATCCAGCCTTCGAGGTGCGACTCCTTCACCCGGCAGGTGATCCGCTCGTACTCGGCGGCGGTCACGTGGCCGGGGCTCGGGACGATCACGGAGTCGTAGACGAAGCGGGACGCGATGACGCCGAGGTCGGCGCCGGTGGCGGCGAGCCGGTCCTTGAGCGGGCCGGCGTCGAGGAGCCGGGCCGTCGTGATGATGGACGAGCCGGACACGCCGGGCGGGTCGGGCATCACGGGGCCGACGTTCACGGCGACCCTGAGCTGGACGCGGACGGCCCCGGTCGCGCGGTGGTTGTGGCGGCGCAGCCGCCGGCCGAGCGAGACCAGCATGGGGTCGATCACGGTGGCCGTCGGGACCTGCGGCGGGATGACGATGAGCGCGCCGTCGCCGCGGTCCTCGACGTGGCAGGCGTCCCAGGGGACGCCCGACTCCTCGAACGCCTCGCGGAGGGCCCGGTACATGGCGCGGCGCACGCCGATCCGGTCGGCGTCGTTGCGGTCGGGCGAGCTGAACCCGGCCACGTCGGTGTACACGATGGTGCAGTTCTGGCCGGCCCAGGACGGGGCGCCGACGTCCGGGAGGACCATGGGCTGCGTCGGCCGTTCCCAGGACGTCTCGACGGCGGCCTCCAGGACCGGCTGGACGGAGCGGGCGGGCGGCAGCGAGTTGGCGGGCGGCAGGGAGTTGGCGGGCAGGGAGTTGGCGGGCAGGGAGTTGGCGGGGACGGTGCGGCACGGGACGGTCGGGGCCGCCCCGGACGCGGCGCCCGCGCCGTTGATCGCGGCTGCGGGCTCCACGACGCAGGTCGCGCCGCCCGCCCGCGGGTCGGGCGCGGCGTAGGGGGCCGCCACCACGAACGGCCCGGCCATCGCGTACGGGTAGTTCGGGACCACCGGCATCTGCGCCACGGCGTACGGCTGCGGCGCCCCGTACTGCGCCGCGGGTCCGTACGGGTGGGCCGCGCCGCCGGGGTGGTGCGCGCGCCGCGGCGGCCGGCCCGGGCCCTGCTCGGTCATCCGGTCGTACATCTCGCGTTCGAGGACGGCGACCACGTGCGGGTGGTCGCTCAGGTAGGCGACGAACTCCTGCGTGGTCAGGCAAAGGACGTGGAGCGCGTCCATGGCGACGACGGTCGCCGAGCGGCGGCGCAGCAGGAGGGCGGCGCGCTCGCCGATGATGTCGCCGGGCCCGCGGAAGGCGACGAAGCGCTCGCGGCCGTCCCGCTCCACGGAGATCCGCACCGAGCCGGACTTGATCACGAGGGTGTGGTCGGCGTCCTGGCCCTCGGTCCACAGGACGGCGCCGACCGGGTGGACGACCTCCCGCGCCTGCGCCAGGAACGCGGCGCGCTCGGCGGTGGTGAGCCCGTGCCAGAACCCGGGCCGCCGGACGGTCTCGGCCCGCCGCTGGACGGTCCGCTGCCGCGGGACGAGCTCGTTGGGGACAAGCTCGTCGGGGACGTGCTTGTCCGGGTCGTGGTGGCGGGCGTGCTCGTTCATCGGCTCACCCGCCCGACGCCCGGCCGGGCGGGCGGCGACGAGCCCGCCGGACTCGTGGGGTGGACGGCGGAGGTGGGGGACGGTACGTGCTGTCTGGACATGTCAGGGACCCCATGCCTCGAATCGCGGCTCCGGAATCTGCGCGGGCGCCGGGTAGGTCCGGTATGGCCCGCGGGTGACCGGAGTCACATCACCTATGGTCCGCACCGCGTGGTCGCGGTTAGACTAGATGAGTCCGCAGAGACGTTTTGGCAGGTCAGCGCGGATCTTTCTGCGTCTTCGCAGAGGATGGGCGCGGTCGGCCGATCGTCTCGTGCGGCCCCGGGAGTCGCTCTCCGCTCTCCCTCCGATCGTCGTGGCTGCCAAACCGTTGATCGGCGGGAAGCGGCGGGCGACTCTGTTGCCTTCGCTGGCAGTGCCTTCTCGTGTTCCTCGCCCGGTGCCGCCCTCAGGCGTCGCCGGAGTCTCCTGTCCCCTTGCGGCCTCCCCGTGTGGCGCGTTCGGCCCTCTTCGTCGTACCCCGCTCGCGGCCGGCCCGTCTCCGCCTGCGGTCGGTCCCGGCCCGGCTGCGCCGTTCCCCGCCGGGACCTCACCCTGTGTTCAACCTCATCCGCGCTCGGATGCGGCATCCCGTCTTGTTGCATGACGTCGTCTGCTAATCTGCTATGTAGCACATTACAACAGAGTCCGACGGTATGCAGCACTCTGGAAGCTACCGACGCGAGTTTTGGGCGATATGGCGGGGTCTGGTGGGCGGAGCGAAGATCAGATGTCTGGGACATGTAGCGTCGTGTCGGGGAGTGGGATGCCAGGTCCCCGATTGCCATGTAGCATCCAGTTGGGTGGCATGCACTACTCAGAGTGAGCGAACCAATGGTCAGTGACCAGGGCCCCGTAGTCCAGAGTGCGCTGCTGCGCACCGAGCTCGTCCGCCTGCGCAAAGAGAAGAAGCTGACGCAGGAGCAGGTGGCGCGGCAGCTGGAGTGGTCTCCGTCCAAGCTCATCCGGGTGGAGGGCGGCAAGAACGCCATCACCCGCACCGATCTGCAGGCATTGCTCGCGGTTTACGACGTCACCTCGGAGGGGCGCCAGGAGCGGTTGCAGGCGCTCGCCCGCGGCGCGCGGGAACCCGCCTGGTGGAACGCCTACCGCGGAGATCTGGACCCGAGCTTCCTCTCCTATGTCGGGTACTCCGCCGGCGCCGCGTTCATCCGGCAGTTCCACGGGACCGTCATCCCGGGGCTGATCCAGACGGCCGAGTACGCCGAGGTGCTGTCCACCGGCAAGATCTCCGAGCAGGCGCGGGTGCTGGCGGCGAAGTTGCGCATCCAGCGCCAGCAGGAGTTCGCCAAGCGGCAGAACCCGCCGCGCCAGCACTACATCATCGACGAGGCCGTCATCCGCCGGCACGTCGGCATCAAGAGCGACCCGGCGATCATGCCCGCCCAGCTCAACCACATCGCGGACGCGTGCGAGCGCGACGACCTGCTCACCGTGCGGATCATCCCGTTCAAGGCGGGCGCGCACCTCGGGCTCGACGGGCCGTTCAGCCTCCTGGAGTTCGACGGCGACCTCGACGACGTCCTCTGGCTGGAGGCGCGGCCGGGCGCCAGCGTGATGATCACCGGCGAGGACGAACGGATCACCGAGTACCGCGACACCTTCGAACTCCTGCTGGAGCAGGCGCTGTCGGCGGACGAGTCGATCGCGCTGCTGCGGCAGGCCGCCGAAGACCTCATGGCCTGATTCCCCGACCGCAACCCGAACCACGCGACGGAGGTGACAGCCGCATCGGACACCGACAAGGCGAGTGGCCGTCATAACACGCAGGGTGATCTTGTGTTCCCTTGTAGGCGGGATAACTAGAACCGTTTACACTCGTGATCGGGAAATTTTCCACAAGGTCGTGGTTTGTCGTGCCCTGCTGGCGCTCGCCTGGCGGGTGTTCTTGTCCGATCGGTTGGCGAGACGGCACCCGCCGGCAATGGATGGAGGGTTGCTGGATGGTGTACCGGTCGGATCGGGGAGCGGCGGTGAGCTGGCGGAAGAGCAGCGCCAGCGGCGGCGGTCAGGAGTGCGTCGAGGTGGCGGCGGCCGGCCCCGCCGTGCTGGTCCGAGATTCGCGAGACACCTCCGCCGGCTTCCTCACGCTCCACCACGCCCAGTGGAAAGCCCTCCTGGCCGCCATCCGGAACGGAGAGCTCGAAGGGCGCTGAGTCACACGACTCGTTTTCTGCCTCTTGAATTGTCGATTAGTGCGGTTTCTGTTGGTATTTAAGGGCGATTTCTGACAACGAGCGGAGCGCTTGCGCCGGACCGGCCCGGACCCTGAGTGGACCCTGAAACCACCCTGAATCGCCCCTGATCACCCTGTTCCGGTGCGGGGGACCGCCCTAGCTTGTTCGTCAGCGGTCCCCGGTCACGGCCGGGCCGGGGACCGTCGCCCGCCTCCGAGGACGCGGGCCTCTGACGTCCCCCACCGGAAGGACCTTCATGCTGCGCGGAAACAGGCTCGCCCTCCTGGGCGCGGCCGCGGCAGGAGCCGTGGCGTTGACCGGCGTCGCGGCGCCCGCCACCGCTTCGCCCTCCTCGCCCGCGCCGGCCGCGCCGCGCTCGCCGTCGGCCGTCGACTGGCGCGCCTGCGGCGACGACGGCAAGGCCGAGTGCGCGACCCTGCGCCTGCCGATCGACTGGTCCCGGCCGGACGGCCCCGCGTTCGGCCTCGCCATCGCGCGCCGGAAGGCCCTCGACCCGGACGCGCGCGTCGGCACGCTCGTGTTCGGTCCCGGCGGTCCCGGCGACTCCGGCGTCCAGCGCGTCACCAGGCTCACGGGCGGGATCGACCGGTTCAGCGACGAACTGCGCCGGCGCTTCGACATCGTCAGCTTCGACCCGCGCGGCATCGGCGCCAGCCATCCGGTGACGTGCTCGGCCGACCTGCTCCGGGCCGCCCCCTCTCCGGTCATCGAAAACGCGGCGCAGTTCCGGGCGACCCTCGACCACAACGCGCGCCTGCGGGCCGACTGCCGCGCCCGCACCGGCCCGCTGTACGACCACGCCGACACGCTCAGCACCGTCCGGGACGTGGACGCGATCCGCGCCGCCCTGGGCGAGCCGAAGCTGACCTTCCACGGCAGCTCCTACGGCACGCTGCTGGGCGAGATGTACGCCGAGACGTTCCCGCGGCGCGTCCGGGCGATGGTGCTGGAGAGCGTGGACGACCACAGCGTCCCCGACGCCCGGCGCTTCCTGACGTCCGAACTGGCCGCCGCCCAAGACTCCTTCGACCAGTTCGCCGCCTGGTGCGAGGGCAGCCAGGACTGCGCCCTGCACGGCAAGGACGTCCGGGCCGTCTGGCGTGACCTGCGCGCCCGCGCCGCCCGCGGGGAACTGCCCGACCCCTCGTCCCCGGGCGCCGCGCTGCCGGAGTTCGGCCTCGTGCTGATGGCCTACAAGAGCTTCTACGGCCCCGACTGGGCGGAACTGGCGTCGAAGCTGGCCGCGCTGGACGCGGCCCCGCCTCTCAGGGCCGGTTCCCGTCCGGCGGCCGCGCCGAAGGCGGAGGAGACCGCCACCGACCCCTTCACCGCGCAGTTCTGCTCCGACTGGAGCCTGCCCGTCCGCGACTACGGCGAGTACGCGAGGCTCATGCGGCGCACGGAGAAGGTCGCCCCCGACATGACGTTCGCGCGTCCCGTCATGGCGATCTCCGCCTGCCTCGGCTGGCCGCAGCCCGTCCGCAACCCGCAGCACCGCCTGCGCGTCCGCGGCAGCGCGCCGATCCTGCTGGCCAACGCCGTCCACGACCCCGCCACGCCCTACTCCTGGGCCCAGAACGTCGCGCGGCAGCTCGGCCCCGCAGGACGCCTGCTCACCTACGCGGGCGCGGGCCACGGCAGCTACGGCCGCGGCCCCTGCATGCGGAGCACGATCGACGCCTACCTGACCACCCTCACCCTCCCCCCGCCCGGCACCACTTGCCCGGCGCAGTAGAGGCCGGGATCAGGCGAAGGCGGTGGCGTGCGCCTCGGCCCATCGGCGGAAGGGCCGGGGCGGGACGCTACAGGGTGATGTCCTCGGGGAGGAGGGTGGCGAGTTGTTCGGTGGTGAGTTCGATCCCGTTGTTGGCGAGTTGTTCGGTGCGGCGGGCGTGCGCGGTGATGGCCGACCGGACGAGTTTGTCGACTTCGCGGCCGTTGCCTTCGCGGAACCGGTCCCGGTGGGTGTTCAGGTAGACGGCGAGTGCTTGGCGGGTGGGTTCGGGGACGCGGTAGTCGGCGCCTTCGGCCTTTTTGACGAAGATGGAGGCCAGGCCGTCGACGGGGTAGGGCTGGAAGGTCAGCGTGCGCGCGAACCGGGACGCCAGGCCGGGGTTGGTGGCCAGGAACCCTTCCATTTCGTCGGTGTATCCGGCGGCGATCACGATGACCTCGTCGCGGTGGTCCTCCATCAGCTTGACCAGGGTGTCGATGGCCTCCTGCCCGAAGTCGTGACCCGACCCTCCCGGGCGGGACAGGGTGTAGGCCTCGTCGATGAACAGGACCCCGCCGCGGGCGCGCTGGAACACCTCGGTGGTCTTTTGGGCGGTGTGCCCGACGTACTGCCCGACCAGGTCGACGCGTGCCGCCTCCACCACCTGCCCTTGGGCAAGGACGCCCAGAGCGGTGAGGAGTTCGCCGTACAGGCGTGCGACGGTCGTCTTGCCCGTGCCCGGCGGACCGGCGAAGATCAGATGCCCGGTGAACGGCTCGGCCTCCAGTCCGGCGGCGCGGCGTCGCCGCGCCGAGGCGAGCAGGTCGAGCAGGTCCTTGATCTCCCGCTTGACCTCCTCCAGGCCGGTCATCGCCGCCAACCGGGCGAGGACATCGGTGACCTGACCGGCGTCGCGCGCTTCGCCGAACCGGGCGGCCAGACCTGTGTCGACGTCGAGATCTTCGGCGACGAGCAGGCTCAGTTCCTCGCCGGAGGGGAGTTCGGGCAGGTCGGCGAGGCGTTGCGCCTGGCGTTCGACTGCGGCCTCGAACACCTGCCGTGCCGCTCGCCCGTTCCCGAAGGTCGCGTCGCGGCGCTGCCCCGCGAAGTGCGCCAGGATTGCCGCGCGCGCGTCGTCGGCCAGCCGGTACCCGTCCCTGGTCGCGTGCGATTCGGCGATCTGGACGAGTTCGGCGGGGCTGTAGTTCTCGAACTCCACCGTGCGGGAGAACCGCGACTTCAGGCCCGGGTTGGCGGCCAGGAAGTCGCGCATCTCCGCCGAGTATCCGGCGGCGATCACCACGACCTCGTCGCGGTGGTCCTCCATCAGCTTCACCAGGGTGTCGATGGCCTCCTGCCCGAAATCGGTCCCCGTCGCCTTACGCGACAGCGTGTAGGCCTCATCGATGAACAACACCCCGCCCAGCGCCCGCTGGAACACCTCCGACGTCTGCAACGCCGTCCCGCCGACGTTCTCCGACACCAGATCGGCCCGGCTGACCTCCACCACCTGGCCCTTCTCCACCACACCCAGCGCCGCGAGAATCCCGCCGTAAAGCCGCGCAACCGTCGTCTTGCCCGTCCCCGGCGGACCCGCGAACACCATGTGCCGAACGATCGCCGGACCGGGCGGCAAGCCCGCAAGCCGCCGCTGCTCGGCCATCTTCTGCAGATTCGTCACCTTCCGGATCTCACGCTTCACCCCCGCGAGACCCACCATCGCCTCCAACCGGCCCAACAGCACGTCGGCGGACGGCCCGCCGGCTCCTTCTCCGGTCGTCGGCGCGGTCGCGGGTTCCTGCTTCGGCTGGGGCTCGTCGGCCACCGCCGGCTCGACGACCTGCGCGGTCGTCGTGCCGTTCGCGTTCGGGTCGAGCCTGTCCGGCTTCTGGTTGCGCTCGCTGGTGAGGCCGCTCACGTCCAGGTGCGCGCCCCGGTCGGCGACCACGCCCGCGCCGCGGGTGTCCACCACCGTGCAGTCGCGGAGGGTGAGCCGGCCGCCCGAGTCCACGCTCACACCGGCGAGCCCGCTGCCGCTGATCGTCATCCCGTCCAGTACGGCGCGCGCGCCGGAGCCGAGCCCCGCGCCGACCTTCCCCGCGCCGGTGATCCGGCCCCGGACGACCGTGACGTCCGCGTGCGCGACGAACGACAGGCCGTTGGTGCTCGCCCCCGTGACCTCGCAGTCCTCCAGCAGCGCGACGCCCTTCTCGACGACCACGCCGGTCCGCCGCGGCGACTCCATCTTGATCCGCCGCGCGGTGAGCGAGCCGCCGGTCGCCACCCACAGCCCGTCCAGGTGCGGGTCCTCGATCAGGCAGTCCTCCGCGACCGCCTTGCCCTTCTCCAGGACGATCAGGGACGACCCGCGCGAGCCGTGGAACGCGCAGTTGCGGACCGCCGCGTCCGCGTGGTCGTCCACCCGGATCCCGGCGCCCTCCGGCCCGCTGATCGTGCACTGCTCGATCAGCGGGCGCGACCCCTCGGTCACCCAGATGCCGTGCCCGCCCGCCTCGTTGACCTGGCACGACCGCAGGGTCACCGTGCTGCCGCTGCGGATCGCCACCGCGTTGCCCTCGGTCCCGCTGACGCTGGTGCTCTCCATGACCCCGGACGCGGCGGCGTACACGACCGCGCCGTCCAGCACCCGGCACCCCATCAGCGCCATCTGCGCGCCGCTGGCCGCGCGCACGGCCACGTCGGAACGGGTCATGAACTCGCAGTGCTCCGCCAGGACGCTGCCTTCCGCGGCGTCCAGCGCGAGGCCGTCGTCGCTCCAGTTGCGGACGGTCAGCCCCTGGAGGGTCACCCTTCCGGTGACCTCGACCGTCGCGTTCGTGGCGCCGTCCAGCGTGACCGAGCCCGGGCCGCCCACGGCCGTCATGACGAAATCGTCGGGACAGTGGAACCCGGTGTTGGGATAGGCCCCCGGCTCGATCAGGATGTGCCGTCCGGCGCCGTACGGCAGCGGCGCCTGCAACGCCTCCAGCACTGTCCGATACGCCCGGGGGGAGGAGTGTGACACGACCAGACGCTGCAACGGGCCTCCTCACGAATCACCGTTCATGGTGCCATGAGGCGATCCGTGCTCGCCTCGCTCAGCGGACCCCGCGCGGACGGAACTGGACGCTGATCCGGGGGCCCGTCACGCGGGCGCTCTTCGGGATCGCGTGCTCCCACGTCCGCTGGCAGCTCCCGCCCATGACGATGAGGTCGCCGTGGCCCAGGTCGCGGCGGATCGCCGGCCCGCCGCCGCGCGGACGGAGCAGCAGGCTCCTCGGGGTGCCGACCGACAGGATCGCCACCATCGTGTCGTGCGTGGCGCCGCGCCCGATGGTGTCGCCGTGCCAGGCCACGCTGTCGCGCCCGTCGCGGTAGAGGCAGAGACCGGCCGTCCGGAACGGCTCGCCGAGTTCCCCGGCGTAATGCTCGTCGAGCGCCGCCTTCGCCTCGTCCAGAACGGGATCGGGCAGTTCCGCGTTCTCGTCGTAGAACGCCAGGAGGCGCGGGACGTCCACCACCCTGTCGTACATGCGCCGCCGCTCGGCCCGCCACGGGACGGACGTGAGCAACCGCTCGAACAGCGCGTCGGCGTTGGGGATCCATCCGGGCAGGACGTCGACCCAGGCGCCGTGCTCCAGCGGCGTCCGCCGCACGGCGTCCAGAGACCGCGGACCGCTCTCGTCCGTGCTGTCCAGCAACGACCCTTGGAACATTCCTCCACTGTACCCGTCCTGGTCAAACACATGTTCGATCAGCGGCGGAAGATCACCGCCAGGACGCGCAGGGAGAGGACCGAGCAGATGACCAGGCCGCAGTAGCCGAAGAACTGGAAGAGGGTCACGTCGCGGGTCATCGCGGGGCCGTCGCGCAGGCCCAGCAGCATGACCGCCATCACGCCGGCGGTCGACGCCAGGATGGTGAGCAGCACCTGCTGGAGGAGGCCGGTGACCGTGCGGCGGTCGGACTCGTCGGAGAACAGGCGGACGTTCACGCTCAGGCGGCCCGCCTCCGCCGCGGCGGTGATGCGGTCCAGACGGCGGGGGAGGCGGCGCAGCATCGGCAGCAGGCTGAGCAGTTCGTCGTTCGCGGCCTCGCGCAGCGAGCCGGGCCGGAGCCGTTCCCGCAGGTAGGACTCGCCGAACGTGTAGGCCTCGGTGACGATCGCGAACCCGGGGGCGAGCTCGCTCAGACCGCCCTCCAGCGTCGCGAGCGCCCGGAAGACCGCCGCGATCTCGGCCGGGACCGCGAGGTCGAACCGTGCGACCAGCCGGAACAGGTCGGTGAACATGGCCATGTCCGGGCTGGTCCCCGGGCCGAGGTGGCGGGCCATGAAGGCGCCGAGCGCGCGGGCGAGGGCCTGCTCGTCCAGCTCGTCCGGACGGGCCACGACCTCCAGGAACGCGTCCGTCACCGCGACCGCGTCGCCCCGGTTCAGGGCGATGAGCATGCGCTGGAGGCAGCCGCGCAGCTCGGTGTCGAGCCGTCCGACCGAGCCGAAGTCGATCAGGCCGAGGCGGCCGTCGTCGAGCAGCAGGATGTTGCCGGGGTGCGGGTCGGCGTGGAAGACGCCGTCCAGGACGATCTGGCGCAGCACCGTGTCGAGGAGGGTACGCGCGAGGGCGGTCCGGTCGAGCCCGGCGGAGTCGACGCGCGGGCCGGCCTTGCTGAGCGCGACCCCGTCCAGGCGCTGCATGACGAGGACGCGGCCCGTGCAGAAATCGTCGTGGGGACGGGGGACGACGACGTCGCCGCTGCGGGCGGTCGCCGCGACCGAGGCCATGTTGCGGGCCTCGACGCGGAAGTCGAGTTCCTCGCGCAGCGCGGTCGCGAAGCCGTCCGCGAGGTCGACGACGCCGAACGACCTGGCCCATCCGGCGCGCTCGTGGAGCGTCCGGGCGAGGCGTCCGACGATGTCGAGGTCGCGTTCGACCACCGCGCGGACGCCCGGCCGCTGGATCTTGACGACGACCTCCTCGCCGGACCGGAGCGTGGCCCGGTGCACCTGCGCGATGGACGCGGCGGCGAGCGGGGTCCGGTCGAAGGAGGCGAAGACGTCGCGCGTGTCGCCGAGCTCCTCGTGGAGGACGCGTTCGATCTGCGGCCACGGGACCGGTGTGGCGCAGTCCTGCAGCCGCCCCAGTTCCCGGACGAACTCCGGCGGCAGCACGTCCCGCCGGGTAGACAGGACCTGGCCGAGCTTGACGAACACGACGCCGCCCTGTTCGAGGGCGTGCGTGAACGAGCGCGCGGTGCGGGCGCTCGGGCGCGCGCGTCCGCGCAGGTACGGACCGAGGCCGTGGCGCAGGAAGATGAACGAGATGCGCCGGTACCGGCGGGTCCGCGCGATCCGCGACCGGACGGCGCCGAACCAGTGGAGCGGCGACGGCACCGTCCCGGTCGGGACGAACGCCTCCCACAGGACCAGGATCGTCATCGAGACGAGGAGCGCGCACGCGAAGCCGAGGCAGGCGAGCCAGGTCAGGGCCGCGGGCTCCCGGTCCGCGCGCAGGTCGCCGATCAGCGCGCTGATGATCGGGCTGGCGACCGCCTGCCCGACCGCGCCCGCCACGAGCGTCCGGAACAGGGGGAACCGGGTCTCGAGCAGGCTCCTCGCCCCGTACGCCATGACCCAGGTGTTGATCGCCGTTCCGATGAGGAACGCGATGATCGTCGCTGAACTGTCCATTCCCGCCGCCCGCCGGATCGTCTTCCACGTCACGGGGGACGCTAGTGAGCGCGGGGGCGGCGCCCCTCCCGCCGGAGGGGGAGCCGCTCGTCCCGACGGGGGATCAGAGCTCGTCGAGCAGGTCCCTGAGGAAGGTCGTGGTGCGGGCGGGGCGGGCGGCGCGGATGCCCAGCAGATCGATGATCTTCTGGTAGCGGACGGCCTCCTGGCCCTCCGGGTAGCGGGCGCCGGTCAGCTGCTCCAGGTAGACCACGTCGTCCAGGTCGTACTCGGCGAACCGCACGATGGTGATCGGGCCGCCCAGCGCCAGGTGCCCGCCCGCCGCGAACGGCAGGACCTGCACCTTCACGTTGGGCATGCCCTCCGACACCGCGATCAGGTGCTCGATCTGGCCGCGCATCGTCCGCGGCCCGCCGATCGGCCTCCGCAGCGCCGCCTCGTCGATCACCGCCCAGAGCGTGGTCGCGCCGGTCGGGCGGTGCAGGATCTCCTGCCGCCGCATCCGGAGGGACAGGCGCCGTTCGAGGCCCCCGTAGGCCGCGTCATGGTGCTCCAGGCCGATGACGGCCCGCGCGTAGTCGCGCGTTTGGAGAAGGCCAGGAACGTATTGCACCTCGTAAGTGCGAATCGTCGCCGCCGACTGTTCCAGGCCGAGATACTGCTCGAACCAGCTCGGCACGATATCGCCGTAGCCCTGCCACCAGCCGGGCTTCCTGGCCTCCCGGACGAGTTGCACGAAGCCATTCCGCTCGTCCTCGTCCTCGACGCCGTAGAGGGTGAGCAGGTCGAGCACGTCGCGGATCTTGAAGCCGTGCCGTCCGAGCTCCAGCCTGCTCATCTTGGACGCCGAGCCGCGGATCGCCTCGCCCGCCTCCACCCGGCTGAGACCGCGCTCCTCGCGCATCCGCCGTAACCGCGCCCCGAGCTGCATGCGCAGCGCGGTGGGACTCGCCAGCCGATTGTCAAGCACCAGGTCTCCAGCGTTCCGTACGTTGGTCCGGCAACACTCTCGGAGGGTCTCACAGGCAATCGTGAACGCGCAGGAGACCTCTCGACAGAGATACGTATCCGGCGCAGCCGCTTTACCAATCACGCCATTGTGTTGAGCGCGGGCCGGAGCGTTCCAGAAGGGGTCACCGGCGCGGGACGAGCAGGTCCAGATCGGCGCGGGTGACCCGGGCGTCCCCGGCGATCCGGTCACGATCCGTGCCGGCGCCCTCCACGACCTCCAGCGCGCGGGTCAGCATCGTCGGCTGCTCCAGCGGGCGGGCCGGGCCGGGCTCCTGGCGCCGCCAGCCGCGCGAGCTCAGCGTGCTCATCGCGTCGCGGTACACCGGCTCCTTCATGATCCCGAGCGTGCGGGCCCGGTAGAGCAGCGCCGCCATGCTGACGCCCCAGGACGCCTTCAGCCGCGCGAGCCGGTCCCAGTCGGGGCCCGCGGGCAGGTCGCCGGCGATGTCGGCCTCCGGCATGAGGAACTCCGCCGCGAACCGGTGCGCCTGGTCCTCGACGATCTTCTCGCCGGGCTCGGCGTCGGCGTGCATCACCAGGTGGCCCAGCTCGTGGGCCGCGTCGAACCGGTTGCGCCAGTAGTCGCCCTTGGCCGGGTTGAAGAACACCATCGGCCTCGGGTGGACGCCGACGCTGAACGCGTCCACGCGCTCGGCCGCCCGCGGCAGCACGAGGACGATCACGCCGTGGGACTCCAGCAGCCGGACGACGTGCGGCACCGGCCCGGCCCGCTCGACCAGCGCCTTCCTGGTCAGCCTGGCGGCCTCGGCGGGCCCCGGGCCGGCGATCTCCTCCGGCGAGACCGGGTACTCGGGAAGGTCGACCTCGGGAAGGTCGACGAGCCTTTCGAGGACGGCGACGACGTCGGTGGCGATCCGCCCGTAGGCGAGCGCCTGGTCGCGCTCGATCTGCGTCGTCGACCGGAGCGACCGGAAGTGGGCCCCGTCCATGGAGACCGGGCTGCGGCCGCTCTGGAAGAACTCGACGGGCACGCCCAGCGCGATCGCCAGCCGCCGCACCGTCGTCTCCTCGGGCCTCTGCACGCCCGCCTCGTACTGCCCGATCGCCTTCGGCGTCGTCCCCACGGCCTGCGCGAGCTGGTTCTTGCGCAGGCCCCTGAGCCGCCGGGCGAGCGTCAGCCGCTCGCAGTCGAACAGCACCCCGCGCCACCTTCTGCTAGGCCGTCTTCGTCTCCCCGCGGAGCCGCATCGGGACGTCCTCTTCCCGGTCGTCCCACAGCGGCATCGTCCGCTCGACGAGCTTACGACGTGGATCGGCCCCGATGGTGTCGTCCAGGGGCCTGACCCAGTGCCAGGCGGTGCCGCCGTCGGCGTTCCACCGGGGGCGGCCCAGGAAGAGCTCCATCTCCAGCGGCGCCTCGGTGGCGCTGTGCGCGAGCACCAGCGTCACGACCCCGGGCGTGTCGCGCGGCCCGACGCCCAGCGGGAGGGCGAGCTGCGGGTCCTCGACGTAGGTCTGCCGCGCCACGGCCTGCTTGGTGGGGCTGGCGCGGTCCCACCGGATGCCCCTGACGTTCCCGAACTCGTGCCGCTTGAGCAGCACGCGGTACGGCCCGTACCGCCAGCCGGGCGAGCCGTTCAGATCGTCGCGGACGACCTGCGGCTCGGCCTCGAAGACCCGGTCGATCTGCGACGCCAGCGCGTCGAAGGCGCCGACCCCGTACGTCCGCTCCGTGAACCCGGCCGCCCGGCTCAGCCCGCCGAAGACGGCCAGCGTCGCCTCGCGGTGGGCCTCCCGCAGGGCGTGCAGGAAGCCCGCTGCCAAGAGCTCGTCCCAAGCGTCCCTGTCCTCAGCCACGTCTCGACCATAGCCAGGGGCGCCGACATTACGAGCAGCCCTCGAACTCGGGGACCTCGCGGACGAGCGTGAGCCCGCTCCTGCCGAACCACTTGTCCAGCAGGCGGCCCGCCGTCCCGTCCTGGTACATCGTCGTGATGGCCCGGTTCACCGCCTCGCAGCCGTCCGCGTCGTCCTTGCGCATCCCGACCCCGTACCGCTCGTCGGTGAAAGGGGCGTTGACGATCCTCAGGTCGGGGGCCGCGAACCCGGCGAGCACCAGGTCGCCGGTGGAGATGGCGTCCACGGCCCCGGACCGCAGCTTCGCCACGCAGTCGCTGTAGGACGAGCCCGGGACGAGCCGGGCGGGGATGCTCAGACCGACCACCACCCGCTCGGTCGAGACCGAGCCGCTGGCCTGGCACATCCTCCGCCCGGCCAGATCGCGCACGCTGCGGACGCGGGTCTCGCCCCGCCGGACCATGACGTCCTGGTGGGCGACGTAGTAGGGGCCGCCGAAGGCGACGAGCCTGGCCCGGTCCGGCGTGATCGAGTAGGACGCGAGCACCAGGTCGACGGCGCGCCGGTTCAGCAGCCGCTCCCGGTCGTCGGACCTGACCTCGCGGAACGTCACCCGGGACGCCCCGAGGCGGCGGGCGATGTCGGCGCCCACGTCGACCTCGAACCCCTGGAACACCCCGTTTTTCCTCAGCCCGAGCCCGGGCTGGTCCGCCTTGACCCCGATCACGATGACGTCCTGGCGGTGGATCGAGGCCCTGGCGGTCGCGCATCCCACGAGCGCGAGTGCGAGAGTCAGAAGCACGAGAATGGCGCGCACGGACCATGACTAGCGACAGGAAAAGGCCGCCGGATGAACGCGGGACGACCGTGCAATGCCGGCGGATGAACCTGTGGCGGCCAGACCCGGGCGCCGATTGCGAAGAAGTGGCCGGCAGCGCGCAGAAGTCGCCGACAGCCCGATGGCCGCCGAGGCGGTGTGCCTTCGGCGGCCATCGGGCCTGCTCGCGGAATTCAGCCGCGAACTCTGTGCGTCCCCGGCGCCAGGCGCCCGGCGGCGCCTCGCTCACTGCGGAGGGCGACGACGCCCATCATCAGCAGCCAGTAGCTGAGGATGGCGCCCAGCGAAGCGGTGGTGCCCCAGCCGTTGGCGGCGTAGAAGAACGCCGGCTTGTTGCCGAAGAAGAGCGAGGGGATGAAGGCGATGTTGATCGCGGCCAGCACGTAGGCGGACATGCCGGTCCAGGCCGGCAGCGCGCCGGTCTTCCGCACCGCGTATCCCAGCGCGACCAGGAAGAACGCCAGCAGCATGCGCCCGATGGACCCGTACAGGATGTACGTCCCGCTGACGGAGATGGTCGGGTCGATCGGACGGTCCGCGGCGATGACGGCTCCGCCCTCCAGCCCGCTGGAGACGAGGGTGACGACGACGTAGGCGATCCCGGCGGCGAAGGCGAAGTTCCCCGCCCATTCGTAACGCGGGTCGACGCTCTTCACCAGTTCCCGGAAACCCGTCACGAAGAGGAGCAGGAATCCGAGGGCCAGGATCTGCAGGAGGAGGCGGGACAGGACGTTGGAGTCCGGCGGCGAGCCCGAGTAGACGAAGTACAGCGGGACCCCGACGATGAGGGCGGCGGCGGAGGCGAGGCCGGTCCATCCGGTGAAGCGCCGGGCGAGAACTGTGTCCACGAGACTGCCTTTCTCAGGGGCGAGGAGGAATCTGCATCTGCGGAACACTTTGCCGGGCGCGCCACGGCCTGTCCGTGGGCGTGCCTCCCGCTTCGCGGTAGAGCTATGCCTACCTTCCGGGCGCCCGTTTCACTTCGCCTCGCGGCGCGCCCGTTTCATTTGGCCGGGCGACGCCGCCGCTCCCGGCTGCTCTTCACGGGCGCGGCCTTTCCGTCGGCGACGAGGCGCTCGTGCTGCTGCCATCCCTGGAGCCACTTCCACCCGGATCCGAGCGCCGCGGTCGACGCGGCCACCATGAACGTGGTCACCTGCGTCTCGTCGAGGTGGGCTCCGGGCACGAGCTGCGCCACGGCACCGGCGAGCCACCCCGCCGCCACGGCGAACACGGGCGTGAACAACGCGACGCCGCGTCCGAGCCAGGACGCCTCCCCTTCCGGCGTCTCGGCGATCTCAGCCGTTTCGGACGGGACGTTCTCAAGCGAGCCGTCGACCACAGGACCACTCTCCAGGACAGGCGCTTCCATCTCGACGGCCTCAGAGTGCCGCGCCCGAAGTGCTCCCGTCCCCGGAATTCGCCAACCGTCCCCGAAAACCGTCGATAACCGTCATAGCGGCTCAGAGGGACAGGTACTCGTGGATCGAGCGGACGGCCGTGGCGCCCTCGCCCACCGCCGAGGCGACCCGCTTGATCGAGCCCTTGCGCACGTCTCCCGCGGCGAAGACCCCGGGCATGCTCGTCTCCAGCGGCATCGGGTCCCGGTCGAGGGCCCGGCGCGGCGGGGCCCCGTCGTCGATCTCGCGGCCCGTGAGCAGGTAGCCCTGCTCGTCGCAGGCGATGCAGTCCGGGAGCCACCGCGTGTGCGGCTCGCCGCCGATCATGATGAAGAGCGCGGCGGCCGGGACGTGCTCGGTGGCGCCCGCCGCCCGGTCGGCGAGCGTGAGGGACCGCAGACGGTCGCCTCCGCCGCATCCGGTCACCTCGGTCCGCCGGCGGACGACGATGTTCGGCGTCGACTCGATGGCGCGCAGCAGGTAGGTCGACGCCGACTTCGCCAGGCCGTCGCCCCGGACGACGAGCGTGACCGTGCGGGCGTGCTTGGCCAGGTGCAGCGCGCCCTGGCACGCCGAGTTCCCGGCGCCGACGATGAAGACGTCCTGGCCCCGCATCGCGCGGCTCTCGCCCACGGCCATGCCGTAGAACACGCCGGAGCCGACGAGGGCCTCCAGGCCGGGGACGCCGAGCCGCCGCCAGTCGACGCCCGTGGCGATCAGCACCGCGCGTGCGCTGACCTCGGAGCCGTCCGCCATGCGGACCACCCGCCGGTCGCCGCGGCTCTCCAGGCCGACGACCTGCTGGGCGAAGACGATGTGCGCGCCCATCAGCCACGCCTGCTCGCAGGTGCGCTCCATCAGGTAGCCCCCGGCGATGCCGTGCGGGAACCCGGGGTAGTTCCTGATCATCGGGCTGGTCCCGGCCTGGCCGCCCGAGAAGGCCCGTTCCAGCAGCACGGTGTCGAGCCCCTCGGACGCCGCGTACACGGCCGCCGTGAGCCCGGCCGACCCGGCGCCGACGATGGCGACGTCGCAGACCTCCAGGTCGTTCTCGACGCTGACGCCCATCGCGCACGCGAGGTCGGAGACCTGCGGGTCCACGTACGCCCGGCCGTCGTAGCGGACCACCACCGGCAGCCGCGACGCGTCGGCGCCGGCCTCCTCCAGCAGCCGCCGCCCGGTCTCCCCGCCGGGCGGGTGGACGACGAAGGGCAGGTTGAAGCGCGCCATCACGTCGCGCAGCCGCAGCATCCGGGGGTCGTCCATCTCGGCGACGACGCGGAACAGCTCGAACGCCGGTTCCTGCTCCTCCGTCCACGAGGACAGGAACTCGCTCACCGCCCGGTGCATCGTCTCGTCGTTCGTCCACGGCCGGACGAGGTGGTAGTCGGCGGACCCGAGCGCGATCGCCTGGACGGCCGGACTGGTCGAGGTGTAGTCGCGGTCCACCATCAGCACGCGCCTGGCGTTCGGATACAGCTCGTGCGCCGGCGGAAGGACGTCGGCGCAGGCGTCGTCCACCATCAGCAGCGCGACGGATTCCCCGGCCCGCGCCATCTCCCGCAGCGCGTCGCACCCCTCGCCGGGCGAACTCGCGCCCTTCACGGTGAACGCCTCGCCCAGCCGTCGCGTGAGGTCGGCGAGGAGGACCCGCCGCGAGCCCGCGTCGTGATCTACCACGAGTATGACCGGTGCCATCACCTCTACCAGCGTAATCCCGGCCGGCGGGCCGGAACGGCGACCGCGGACGGCCGATCTTCTCAAGAGCGCGGAGGCGTTTCCACGGCCGCCATCGCGCGCTTCCCTTGCCGGGCACCGGAATCCGGGCGCGGCGGAGTTGGTGGATCTCGCAAGTCCCCTTGGCCTCGGCGCGGCGGGCGCCGATCAGCCGATGCCGACCTTTTGCCGGATCTTTGGTCCGGCCGGAGCGGCGCACCTCCTTCCGCGGGCCCGGCCCGATGGGTAGAACGTGTTCTTGTGTTTTGCCGGAGGAGCTAGGAGGCTGGGGCGCATGGATCTGGTTGCGCTGGAAGAGATTCGGCGGCTCAAGTACCGGTACCTGCGGTGCGTCGACCTCAAGCTGTGGGACGAGTTCGCCGGGGTGTTCACCGAGGACGCGGTGGCGGAGTACGACACGCCGGTGCTGGGCGAGACGCTCAGGCTGGAGGGGCGGGACGCGATCGTCGAGTACATGCGGTCCAATCTCGGGCCGGACAAGATCAGCACCCACACGGCCGGCTGCCCGGAGATCGACCTCGACGGGGACCGGGCGACCGGGATCTGGTCGCTGGACGACACGATCATCCTCCCGGCGGACCGGCTGCTCATCCGGGGCGCCGCCTTCTACCACGACGTCTACCGGCGGGACGGCGGCGCATGGCGGGTCGAGAAGACCGGGCACCGGCGGACCTACGAGTACATGGTGTCGCTGGACGACGCGCCGAGCCTGAAGTTCACGACCTCCCATTGAGCGGGACCCGGCCTTTGCCCGCTGCTTAGAACGCGTTCTAGTCTCCCTCCCGCCAGAGCACGGCCTCGCGCCCGCGACCCGAGGAGAGCCCGGTGGCCACCGATCCAGCCGAAGGCAGCACCGACCGCCCGGACGCCGCGACGCGCTCGTTCGCCGACGCGGTCGTGGAGGCGGAGCGGATCATCCGCGCCGCGCCGCACGTCAAGACCGACCAGGACCTGGCCGAGGGCCTCGACTACCTGGCCGGCAGCATCAAGGCGTCACTGCACATGGTGGGCGCCTACCAGCGGGACTATCCGTTCTTCGCGTCGTCGACCGGGCCGTACACCAAGCTCGGGCTCGACAATCCCGACACGCTGTACTTCCACGCCTACATCCGGGACGACGCCGAATACGTCGTGACCGGGCGCCGGGGGACGACCGCCGACCTCAGTTTCCAGGTCATGAACGGCGACTACTCGCCGGCCAAGTCGCCCGACAGCCTCACCGCCTTCGACGACCGCGAGCTGGACATCGCCGAGGACGGGACGTTCCGGCTGCGATTCGGCCCTCCGAGGGAGGACGCCGGGCCCGGCTACGTCGCGCTCGCCCCCGGCTCCGCGATGCTCATCGTGCGGGAGGTCTTCAGCGACTGGGAGAACGAGAGGCCGGGCGAGATCCGCATCCACCGGGCCGACACGCTCGGGACCTCCCCGCTGCCGGTCCCGTCCGACCGGATGGCCCGCCGGTACGAGATCGCGGGCAAGATGCTGGTGTCGCGGATCCGTACCTTCCTGGCCTTCCCGGAATGGCACTACCTGCAGTTGCCGGTCAACACGCTGACCGAGCCGCGGCCCACGCCCGGCGGTCTGGCGACGCAGTTCTCGTCCGTCGGCCACTACGACCTGGACGACGACGAGGTGATGGTCGTCACCTGCCCTGCCGCCGATCGTGAGGTGGCGCCCTACCAGGGCTTCCAGCTCGGCAGCATGTGGTACGTCTCGCTCGACTACATCAACCACCAGACGAGCCTCACCGCGGACCAGGCCCGCGTGGACGAGGACGGCATGATCAGGTACGTCGTCAGCGAGCGCGATCCGGGGCTCGCCAACTGGATCGAGCGGACCGGGCACCGCCGCGGCTACCTGCAGTTCCGCTGGCAGAGGCTCGCCCGCGACCTCACACCCGAGGACGGGCCGCGCGTCGAGGTCGTCCCGTTCGCGGACCTCCCGCGCGCCCTGCCCTTCCACGAGAGCCAGCGCGTCGGGAGGCGGGAGTGGGCGGAGCGGATCGCCGCCCGCCAGACCGCCGTGGCGAAGAGGATGCTGGGCTGATGGGCGCCGGACTGCTGGAGGGCAAGGTCGTCGTCGTCTCCGGCGTGGGCCCGGGGCTCGGCCGGGGGCTCGCGCTCCAGTGCGCGAAGGCCGGGGCCGACGTCGTGCTCGCCGCGCGCAACGAGGAGCGGCTCGCCGAGGTCGCCAAGGAGGTCGAGGACCTCGGGCGGCGGACCGCGACCGTCCCGACCGACATCCGGGACGCGGCGGCCTGCGAGCGGCTGGCCGCGGCCGCGCGGGAGGCGTTCGGCCGGGTGGACGGCCTGGTCAACAACGCCTTCGCCACCCCGCCGCTGACCGACCTGACGAAGGTCGACCTCGACGCGGTGCGGGCGGGCTTCGAGACCAACGTCCTCGCCGCGCTCCACCTGACCCGGCTGTTCGTCCCGGCGCTGGAGGACTCCCGCGGCTCCGTCGTCATGATCAACTCGGCGGTGCTGCGGCACTCCCGCCGGACGTTCGGCGCCTACAAGATGGCCAAGGCGGCGCTGCTGGCGATGGCGCAGAACCTGGCCACCGAGCTCGGGCCGCGCGGGATCCGCGTCAACACGATCGCGCCCGGCTACATCTGGGCGCCCAACCTCAAGTGGTACTTCCACCACCTCGCGGAGAAGCGCGGCGTGACGGCGCAGCAGGTCTACGACGAGAACGCCGCGACGACCGACCTGCGCAAGCTGCCCGAGCCCGACGAGGTCGCCGACGCCGCCGTGTTCATGCTGTCGCCGCTGGCCCGCGCCGTCACCGGCCAGTGCCTGGACGTCAACTCCGGCGAGTGGCACCACTAGGAAGGGACGGACCGATGACGAACGGTCGCGACAGCGTGGGGACCGTCGAGGACCTGCACGCCTCGGCCGCCAGGATCACCGGCTCGGACGACTTCGGCGGCGACGAGTACCTCGACGGGCTGAAGGTGCTGCTGGAGTCGCTGGCCGGGGAGGCCGGGCTCACCCCGCTCGGCAACAGGGCGCAGCGCGCGATGCTGCGCGGCGCCCTGGTCGCCCGGCAGTACTCCGAGGCGGCCTGGCGGCGGCACCCCGGCCACGCGGACGTCCCCGTCGAACGGCCGATCTTCGTGACCGGCCTGCCCCGCACCGGGACCACGGCCCTGCACCGGCTGCTCACCGCCGACCCCGCGCACCAGGGCCTCGACCTGTGGCTGGCCGAGGTGCCGCAGCCGCGCCCGCCGCGCGAGACCTGGGCCGGCGACCCGGTCTTCCAGGCGATCGACGCCGGGTACCGGCGGCACCACGTGGAGAACCCTGAGTTCATGGGCGTCCACTACATCTCGGCGGACTCCGTCGAGGAGTGCTGGCAGCTGCTCCGCCAGAGCATGCTGTCGATCTCGTTCGAGTGCCTGGCGCACCTGCCGGGCTACTCGTCCTGGCTCGCCGGGCAGGACTGGACGGACGCCTACCGCAGGCACCGGCGCAACCTCCAGCTCATCGGCCTGAACGATCCCGGACGGCGCTGGGTGCTGAAGAACCCCAGCCACCTGTTCGCGCTGGACGCGCTGCTGGAGGTCTATCCCGACGCGCTGATCGTCCAGACGCACCGCACGCCGCGCACCGCGATGGCGTCGATGTGCAGCCTGGCCGCGCACGCCACCGCCGGATGGTCGGACGTGTTCACCGGCCCCGTGATCGGCCGCGACCAGCTCGACCTGTGGGGCCGGGGCCTCGACCTGTTCCGCGCCGAACGGGCGCGCCACGACCCCGCGCGGTTCGCGGACGTCCACTACGACGACTTCGTCCGCGACCCGATCGGCACGGTCGAGTCCGTCTACGCGCGGTTCGGGCTGCCGTTCACCGGCGACGCCCGCGCCGCCATGACGAGGCTCCACGGCGAGAGCTCCACCGGCGCCGCGAAACCCGCCCACCGGTACTCGCTCGCGGACTTCGGCCTCACCCCGGAGCAGGTCGACGAGCGCTTCGCCGACTACGCCGCCGGACTCCGGTGATCCGCCGACCCGCCGACGGCACGGCTTCTCCACGCTTCAGCGGGTCGGCTCGGGCGCGCGTCGCGGAACCGGCGGCGCCGGGAGGGGCCGGGCCGTCCGGTCGGGTCCGGGCAGGAACAGGGCGGCGACCGCACCTGCCAGCGACAGCGCGCCCGTGAGGGTGAGGGCGGGCCCGAAGCCGTCGGAGAAGGTCCCCGCGGTCCCGTAGCCGCCCTCGGCGGTGAACACCGCGGCGGCGACCGCCACGCCCAGCACCGCGGCGAGCTGCCGCAGGGCGTTGAACACGCCGGACGCCTTGCCGATCTCCCGCGCGGCGACGGAGTTGATGACCGCGGTCTGCGCGGCGGGCATCGCCATGCTGATCCCGGCCCCCGCGACGACCATGGGCGCGATCAGCTCCGGATAGGCGGTCGAGGGCCCGGCGGTGAGGCCGATCCACCCCATCCCGATCGCCTGCAGGGTCAGTCCGGCCGCGGTGAGGGGACGGGCCCCGACCCGGTTCACCAGCGCCCCCGCGGCAGGCGCGATCACGGTCACGGTCGCCGTCCACGGGACGAGCTGGAGCCCGGCGGCCATCGGCCCGGCCCCGAGGACGGTCTGGAGGAACTGGGCCATGAAGAACAGCGAGCCGTACAGCGCCGCGTACATGAGGAGCCCGGCGGCGTTCCCCGCGGAGAAGCCGCGCGAGCGCAGCAGCCGCATCGGCACCATCGGCTCGCGGGTGCGCAGCTCCCAGGCGACGAAGGCGGCGAGCAGCAGGACCCCGGCCGCCAGCGCGCCGTCCACCTCGGCGGCGTCCCAGCCCGAGCCGTCCGCGCGGACCAGGCCCCAGACCAGGCCGAGCGCGCCGCCCGTCACCAGCAGGACGCCGCCGAGGTCGAAGGAGGCCCCGCCGCCGCGGCTCTCAGGGACGTACCGGAGCACCAGCGGGATGACCGCCAGCCCGATCGGCACGTTGAGCCAGAAGATCCATTGCCAGGCCAGCCCCTCGGTGACGATCCCGCCCACCACGGGCCCGGCCACCACCGCCAGGCCGGTGACCCCGGCGAAGGCGCCGAGGGCCCGGGCGCGCCGCTCGGGCGGGACGCCATGGCTCAGCAGCGCCATCGCCAGCGGCATCACCAGCGCGGACCCGCACCCCTGGACGGCGCGGGCGGCGATCAGCCAGCCGATGCCGGGGGCCGCCGCGCAGGCCGCCGAGGCCGCCGTGAACAGGCCGAGCCCGCTCACGAACATCCGCCTGCGCCCGAACCGGTCGCCCAGCGCGGCGCCGGTCATCAGCAGGACGGCGAAACTGAGCCCGTAGGCGTTCACGGTCCATTCGAGCTGTTCCATGGTGGCGGACAGGTCGAGCCGGATCCTGGCCAGCGCGGTCGTCACCACCGTCGCGTCCAGCGCCACCATCAGCGACGCCGTCGCGGTCAGGCCGAGCAGCCCGCCGCTTGTCCTCTGCGCCATGCGCGTTCCCTCCAGGTGATCGGGCGAGCCGGCCGGTGGCTCGCCGTCGCCTGTACAAACCGCCCGCGCGGGCGGTACTCAGCGGGTGGAGGCCGACGAATCCGGCCCCGCTCTCCGGTCAGTACAGGGGGAGGTGCGTCCTATGAAGACCGATGAGAGAGATGCCGGTCCCGAGGAGTTCGGACGGTTGACGGATCCGTTCAGGCGGGAGCTGCTGGCCTACTGCTACCGGATGCTGGGTTCCGTCCACGACGCCGAGGACCTGGTCCAGGAGGTGTACCTGCGAGCGTGGCGAGCGTATGCCTCCTTTGACGGACGGGCGTCGCTGCGCACGTGGCTGTACCGGATCGCCACGAACGCCTGCCTGAACGCTCTGGAGCACAGCAGCCGGCGCGTGCTGCCTTCGGGCCTGGCCTCGCCGTCCGGCGACGTGCCGCCGCCCGGGTCGCGCGCCCCGGAGGTGCCCTGGCTGGAGCCCCTGCCCGACCGGCTCGTCGGCGGTGCGCCGGAGGACCCTGCTGCGGTCGTCGCCGAGCGGGCGAGCCTGCGGCTGGCGTTGATCGCCGCCTTGCAGTACCTGCCCGCCCGGCAGCGGGCCGTGCTGGTCCTGCGGGACGTGCTGGGCTGGTCCGCCGCGGAGGTCGCCGGAATGCTCGGGATGACCGGCGCGGGGGTCAACAGCACGCTGCTGCGCGCCCGGTCCCGCCTGGAGCGGCTGGTCCCCGCCGGCGACGAGATCGCCGAGCCGGACGAGCCGGCGCGCCGCGAGCTGCTCGACCGGTTCGCCAAGGCCTTCGAGACGGTCGACATCGCCGGGCTCACCCGGCTGCTCACCGAGCAGGCGGCCTGGGAGATGCCGCCCGTTCCGCACTGGTTCAGAGGCCGGGAGGCCATCGGCCGGCTGCTCGCCGCGCGGCTGCCCTCAGGCCGCGATCCCCACCTGCTCGTGCCCGTCCGCGCGAACGGCCAGCCGGCCTTCGGCGCGTACCTGCGCGGCGAGGACGGGATCCTGCACGCGCATTCCCTGATGGTGGTCACTCCCACCCGCTCCGGAATCGCCCGCATTTCGAGTTTTATGGCCCCTTCCCTTTTCGACGACTTCGGCTTTCCCCGGGTGCACGAATGATCACTTCCGCCGCGCCGCCGCTTTTACGGGGCGCGGCGGAAGGGTAGGTCACGAGGCGAACCGCAGGTGCTCCTTGGGGGACGAGCCCGATGACGAAAGCGCTGCCGCCCACCAGCCGGAATCGCGCGAGCCTGGCGTACCGGCTGCGCTACGCCGCCCAGAATCCAGACAAGATCGGTACATATCTGTCACGCATGGCGCGCGACCTGAAATTCCGGGTCTCCAGCCGCGACCACGTCGCCTACTACCGGGCCGTCATGAGGGCCGACGCGGCCCGGAGCCCGGAGGCCGCCGTCGGCAGCCCCACCCGCGAACGCTGGCTCGCCCTCGGCCAGATGCAGTTCGACTACCTGCTCAGGCACGGCCTCAAGCCGGACGACCGGCTCCTGGAGATCGGCTGCGGCAACCTGCGCGCCGGCTGGCGGTTCATCGACTACCTCGACGCCGGCAACTACTACGGCATCGACATCTCGCCCGACATTCTGCTCGCCGCGCAGCACACCCTCGTCCGCAACGACCTCCGCGAGAAGCTGCCGCACCTGACGCTGGTCGGCGACCTGAAACTGCGGTTCCTGCCCTCGGAGCACTTCACGGTCGTCCACGCGCACAGCGTCTTCAGCCACTCGCCGCTGGAGGTCATCGACGAATGCCTCGCGAACGTGGGGCGCGTCCTCGCCCCCGGCGGCTTCTTCGACTTCACCTTCGACCGCACCGAGGGAACCGAGCACCACGTCCTGCGCGAGGACTTCTACTACCGCACCGAGACCCTGACCTCCCTGGCCGAGCGCCACGGCTTCACCGCACGCTTCATGGACGACTGGGAGGACCTCCCGCACGGCCAGTCCAAGATCCGCGTCACCCGGTGAGGCGGTCCGGGGGCCGCGGCTCCCGTCCCGTGGCACCGTGACCCGTCCTACACCCGCCACCTGCATCATCCGGGCGGGGGAGGGAAAGCAGAAGCGGTGTGGGATCCCCCCAGGCCTCCGTCGCCGAGCAACGCCCCCGGAGGCTCCGCACGGCCGATCTGAGGACCATGATTCTCTTCACCAACGCCAAGGCCGGCACGCATGACGCCCAGACCTTGGACCGGGTGGCCGCGCTGCTCAGGGACGCCGGGCGGGACGTCACCGTCTGCCCGTGCGTCGCGCCCGACGACCTCGACGAGGCGCTGGACAGGGACCGCAAGGCGGTCGTCGTGGCCGCCGGCGGCGACGGCTCCATCAACCGTCTGGTCAGCACCCTGCACCGGCGCGGCGAGCTCGACCGGACGGTCGGGCTGCTGCCGATGGGCACCGGGAACGACCTCGCCCGCAACCTCGGCATCCCGCTCGACCCCGACGAGGCCGTCCGCCTCCTGCTGGACGGCGGGCACCGCGAGCTGGACATGGTCGTCGACGAGGACGGCCGCGTCACCCTCAACGCCGTGCACGTGGGCATCGGCGCCTCGGCCGCCGAGAGCGCCACGCGGTTCAAGCGCACGCTCAAGGTCGCGGCGTTCCCGCTCGGCGCGGTCATCGCGGGCCTGCGCCACTCCGGGTGGCGGCTGCGGGCCGAGGCGGACGGCGAACTCGTCGCCGAGGGCAAGTTCCTGATGGCCGCGCTCAGCAACGCGCCCGGCATCGCCGGCGGCTCCGCCCAGCTGGCCCTGGACGCGCATCCGGGTGACGGGAAGATGGAGCTGGTCGTCTCCGCCGCCACCGGGCCCTTCGCGCGGATCGCCTACGCCCTGCGCCTGCGCGACGGCAGCCACCGCCACCGGGACGACGTCCTGCACGTCACGGCCCGCAAGGTCACGATCAGCGGCGAGGAGTTCCGGAGCAACAGCGACGGCGAGGTGTCCGGTCCCTACACCAGCCGCACCTGGACCCTGCACCCCGGCGCCTGGCGGCTGATCGCCCCGCCCCGGCCCGCCTGAGGACGGGCCGCCGCCGGAACGTCAGGCGGTGCTCTCCTCGGGCTTCCGGACGGGGACGAGAGGATGCAGCTCGTGGGTGCCGGGCCGCACGACCGCGTACGAGCTCTCCGGCACCTCCGTCCACGCGCCCTCGAGATGGTGGATCGGCTCGGACACGACGAACCGCGCGTCCGTCCCGAGCCGCTGGAGGACGTCCAGCCCGGGGTAGAGCGAGCGCAGCTCGGCGATGTCGGTGGAGTAGAAGAGCGACCTCGTGCGTCCCTGACTGGAGTAGCGGAACACCCAGATCGACTCGCCCTCGCTGGTGGCCACCGTCATCTGCAGCGGATCGGGCACTCCGTGGCGACGCCCGAGGTCCTCGACGAGGCCGATGGTGCGGGCGACGGCGCCCGGCGGGTCCTCCCGCAGGCCGAAGGTGAGGGCCAGGTAGAACAGGGCCTCGGAGTCGGTCGTGCCCTCGATCTCGGGGTAGAGCGAGGGATCGACCGCGAGCATGACGTCCCGCTTCAGCCGGGGGTAGTCGGCGATGGCCCCGTTGTGCATCCACAGCCACCGCCGGTACCGGAACGGGTGGCAGTTGCTGCGCTGCACCGCGGCGCCGGTCGAGGCCCTGACGTGGGCGAACAGCAGCGGGGTGCGGATCTCCCGGCTGATCTCGCGCAGGTTCGGGTCGTTCCAGGCGGGAAGGACGCTCTTGTACACACCCGGGATCGGCCGGTCCCCGAACCAGCCGACGCCGAAGCCGTCCCCGTTCGTGGTCTCCGCCCCCAGCCGGGCGTGCAGGCTCTGGTTGATCAGGGAATGGGCCGGCCGGAAGAGCAGGGCCTCCGCCAGGGCCGGGTCCCCGGAGTAGGCCATCCACCTGCACATCGCCACCACCTCGCATCGACTCGCCGCCGCGGCGACCGGGAGCCCGTCCCGGGATTCGGCCAGGTACGAACCCCCTTTACTTCCTCCCTACCCGATGAGACCCGCGCGCACCAGCGCGAACGGGGCCGGACGCGCGGCACCGCGGGCACGTGTCGGCGACGTGCCCGCGGTGCGACGCGGTCGGAGAAGGAGCGGACGGTCAGAAGACGAAGCAGTCCGCGTACCGGGTCTCCCGGCTGAGCACGGCGGGCACGAGACCGCCAGCGTTGCGGGTGACCTGGGCCGCCTCGGTCGAGTGCGGGGTGGTGCTCTGGCAGGACGTCGGCGAGCTGTGGCCGGACATCAGGTAGTCGCAGCGCCCGTTGCGGTTGTCGGGCAGGCCGAGGGCGTGACCGAGCTCGTGCGCGGCGATCCTCGGCGGGTAGAAGCCGTCGTTGACCGCCTCGCGCCCCATGTAGATGGTGGCGCGGCCGAAGCCGTTCATGTAGGTGCGGGGCCAGCCGTTGTCGGCGTACACCTTCACGGTGGCCTGCGCACCGGTCGCGGCCCTGAGCTGGATCGCCGGCACGGCCGCGTTCCACGCCGCGGCGCCCTGGTCGACGGCCGCCCTGAACTCCTGCGCGGCACTGGCGTCGTAGTAGATGGTGCGGACCGCGACCGGGGCCGCGGCCGACGCCGGCTCGACGGCGAGGGCGGGCACCAGGAAGGACAGTCCGAGCGTGACGGCCAGCGCCGCCATGATCCTGCGAAGTGACATGGGAGCTCCTCGGGGGTGGGGGCGGGGGGTCAGCGGCCGATCTGCTGGTTGATCCAGGACAGGTACGGCGCGATGCCGGTGTAGAGCGTGGTGGTGGCGCACTCGCCCAGGTTGTCGCCGGGGCCGTGGGTCTCGCCGACGAGCGTCCAGTCGCCGCGGGTGCCGACGACCGCCGGGCCGCCGGAGTCGCCGTGGCAGGCCGAGTGCGTCCGGTCGCCGGAGACGCACACGTCGTTGGCGGTGCCGCCGCCGGCCGCGCACCGGCTGCTGGGCAGGATCGTCAGGTCGATCTCCTGGAGGACGGTGGCGGTCCTGCAACTCGGCCAGCTCATGCAGCCGAAGCCGAGCAGCCGCACGGGGGTGCCCGCGGCGGGGTTGGACTGCGCCATCTTCACCGGGGCGGACTGGGCGGGGGTGGAGAGGTGCATCAGCGTGAGGTCGGTGCCCGACCGGGTGGTGCGCCGGTCGATCTGGCGGACCTCGCCGCCGGAGTTCTTGTAGGTCGAGCCGATCCGGGCCTGCGACGCCGAGCCGCAGTGGTTCGCCGTGACGATCCACTGGGCCGCGACCAGGCTGCCGCCGCAGCCGTTGCTCAGCGACACCATCCAGGAATAGGTCTCGGTGGCGTTGTGGCCGCCGATGATCGGCACACCGCCCTCACCGGGGGGCTCGGCGGCGTTCGCGGACGTCACACCGCACATCGCGAGCACGAAGGCGCACGCGACCAGCGTCGCCTTCAGCAGTTTGCGCATGACGGTTCTCCAATCGGGGGGTCGTGCCGCCGGGGCCGTCCTGCTCGCGCGCGGAGCGGGGGGCGCGGCCCGGAACGGCGGGTTCGCTGCTCGTCCTCGGCTCCGTCGCGGAGCACCGCCCGCCATTCTCGGCGGGCTTGCGGGAAAACGCGTTCGCGATAAAGATGACGGCGGCCGGCACGGGCCGGACCGGCATGCTCCTGCGCATGC
Source organism: Actinomadura sp. NPDC000929 (assembly GCF_040492065.1). Taxonomy (NCBI): domain Bacteria; kingdom Bacillati; phylum Actinomycetota; class Actinomycetes; order Streptosporangiales; family Thermomonosporaceae; genus Actinomadura; species Actinomadura sp. NPDC000929. Next base: position 31,470 of record NZ_JBEUPA010000002.1, read on the forward strand.
GACGGCGAATTCGTCTTCTCGCGGGGACCACAGCTACGGGAGAGTAGCCGAGGAAAACGAGCCCCCTCCAGAAGGTGAAAAGCACTAGATGTTCAATGTGTATTTCGAGGGGCATAGAAACCCGCCGGTTCCAGTGCGTTCACCCGGCGTTCGCAGAGCGCGTCCGCCGCCCGCCGGAGGCCGTGCCCGGCCGGGCCGGGGCGGTCAAGCGCAGCTCCCGCAACGGTCGCGACGAATAAAAGAACAATTCCCAACATCACCCGCCAAAGCGGACCGTTTTCTTTGCCTTTTTGCCGCCTCCCTCCCCTTCCTTGACCCGCGTTTTGCTTTGCGCATGGGTAACTATTCACGACACGGAATACCGACTGCGGTGTGGTCGCCACAAGCCGTGGCGTTCCGTATTGGTCGGACAAGTCGCCCGCGCCCCATGCAACGAAAGGAGAAAAGGTGAACTACGGAGAAGAACTCCGACGCGAGATCAGGTCGGAAGGCACCACCCCGCTGATCGGGGTTTTCGACATGTTCTCCGCCTCCGTCGCCGCGCAGCACTACAACGGACTCTTCGTGTCCGGCTTCGGCTTCGCGGCGTCGCACTACGGCCTTCCCGACATCGGCTTCATCGCCTGGCCCGACATCGTCGCGTTCGTGCAGCGGCTGCGGCTCGCCTTCCCCGGGCGGCACCTGCTCGTGGACATCGACGACGGCTACGTGGACCCCGAGGTCGCCTGCCACGTGGTCGAGCAGCTGGAGCTGATCGGCGCGTCCGGCGTGATCCTCGAGGACCAGCAGCGGCCGCGGCGCTGCGGGCACGTGGACGGCAAGCGGATCCTGCCGCTGCAGGAGTACCTCGACAAGCTCGACATGGTGCTGCGGACCCGGCGCGACCTCGTGGTGGTCGCCCGCACCGACGCCGGCGAGGAGGACGAGGTGCTGGCCCGCGCCGAGGCGCTGGCGCGGACCGACGCGGACGTCGTGCTGGTCGACGGCGTCCGGAGCGTCGAGCAGATCCGCCGGGTCCGGACGGTGATCGGCGACAAGCCGCTGCTGTTCAACCAGATCGCGGGCGGGAGGTCGCCCCGCATCTCGCTGCCGGAGCTGACCGAGCTCGGCGTGGAGGTCGCGATCTACAGCACCCCGTGCCTGTTCGCCGCCCAGAGCGCCATGGAGGAGGCGATCGTCCGGCTCAAGCGCGACGACGGCCGCCTGCCCGAACACACCGCGGGGAGCGTCGGCGTCCGGGAGTCGCTGGCCCTCCTCGAACGCAACATCAGCCGCAACCACCCCAGGCCGGAACTCGCCGCGATGTTCCCGGGCGGCGGCGCCTTCTCCCGGCCCGCCGCGGCCGGTCACAGCAGGAAGACGAGCATGGCGGCGACCACCACGTCGATCACGCCGCAGGCTTCGGCGTAGGAGCGGGAGACGACCCTGTCGAGCTTGAGGTGGACGGCGTCCCACACCCCGTGCAGGAACCAGCCGGCCGCGACGAGGTAGCGGCCGAGGTCGGGGTCGACCGCGAGGCTCGCGAACGCGAGGGCGCCGAACCCGACCATCCCGGCCGCCTGCGCTCCGAAGACGGCCCGCCCGTCCGGCGCCTCGGCGAACGCTTCCCAGACGAGCAGGACCAGCGCGGCGGCCGTGATGACGGCGGACAGCGGGACCACGTCCAGCATGCCGATCGCGGCCATGGCCACGACCATGGACCCGACGACGGGCCAGGACGCCCCGCGCCGGCCGATCCGGGCGAGGATCAGGTACTCCAGGGCCAGCAGGAGCAGCAGCTCGCCGAACCCGGAGACCGCCTCGTCCGGGTCGCCGAGGCCGCCGCCCCAGATGAGCGCCGCTGCGGCGAGGGCCGCCGCCGTGGGCCAGCGACGCATCAGCGCGTGACCCCGGCCGTGGCGCGTGGCTTCCTGTGCTCGCACGGTGCTCCTCCTCGGGTGGGCGACGCATCCACCCTCGGGCGGCGCGACGGTCCCGGGTAGTGGCGGACCACCACGTGCGCGGATGACATCTGTCATGCGAATACCGGACAAATGACACCCGCCCCGGACGCCTTCCGCTGGAACAATGGCGGCGTGCGCACAGGGGCCGACGAGGCAGGGCTGGCGGGGTTCCGCCGCTACACCTGGTGGGCGGTGCCGGGCACCAACGTGGCCGTCCTCATCCTCCTCACCGGCGAATGGATCCTGGACGGCGACGTGCCGGTCCAGCCGCGCGCCCTCAGCGCCGCCGCGCTGGCGGTCGAGGTCGCGGCGGTGGTGGCCCTGCTGAACGCGCGGCTGTCGGCCGGTGCGCGGCCCCGCCCGCCCGCGGGCTGGCCGGCCGCCGGAGCGCTGGCCGCGCTCGTGCTCGCCGTCTGCCCCCTGGCCGTGCGCGACTACGGGCTGTGGCCGATCGCGCCCGCGATCATGACGGCGGTCGCCGCGACCTACCTGGACCGCGGCCGCCGGCTCCGGCTGATCGCCGCCGCGGTCCTCGCCGCGGCGCTGCCCGGCGGCGCCGTCAGCCTCCTGAGCGGGGACGGCGAACTGCCGTACGCCGCGCTGTTCCCGCCCGGGGTCACCGCCTTCGTCGCCTGGGCCACGCTCGGCCCCCTGTGGGCCTGGGACATCGCGGGGCGGCTGGACGAGGCGCGCCGCCTGTCGGCCGAACTCGCCGTGAAGGACGAGCGCCTCCGGTTCGCCGCCGACCTGCACGACATCCAGGGCCACCACCTGCAGGTCATCGCCCTGAAGAGCGAGCTGGCCGCCCGGCTCGCCGAGACCGACCCGCCGCGCGCCGCCGCCGAGATGCGCGAGGTCCGGCGGCTGGCCGCCGACGCGCTCGGCGACACCCGCGCCGTGGTGCTCGGCTACCGCCGCACCAGCCTGGACGACGAGATCGCCAACGCCACCCGGATCCTCGCCTCCGCGGGCATCGACGCCCGCACCACCGCGGAGCCCGCCGCCATCGGCGACACCGCCCGCCATCTCCTCGGCCTGGTGATGCGGGAGGCGACCACCAACCTCCTCCGCCACAGCCGGGCGCGCCACGCGTCCGTCGACTACCGCGTCACCGGCGGCGTCGCCCGCCTCCGGGTGGGCAACGACGGCGCGTCCGGCCCCGGCGCCGACCCTGGCACCGGCCTGACCGCCCTCGCCGGCCGGCTGCGGACCGCGGGCGGCGACCTGACCTGGACCCGCGACGCCGACCGGTTCGAACTCACCGCGTCGCTGCCCGCCGCGAACGGCGACGACCGATGATCCGACTCCTGATCGCCGACGACGAGGACCTCCTCCGCAGCGCCCTGGCCTCCCTGCTCGCGCTGGAGGACGATCTGGAGGTGGTCGCCGAGGCGGCCACCTCCACCGACGCGGTCCGGCTGGCCCGCGAGCATCGCCCGGACGTCGCGGTCCTGGACCTGGAGATGCCGCCCGCCGACGGCCTGCGCGCCGCCGAGGAGATCACGGCCGAGCTGCCGACCCGGATCGTCCTGGTCACCCGGCACGCCCGGCCCGCCGTCCTGCGCCGCGCCCTGGCCGCCGGCGTCCGCGGCTTCGTCCCGAAGACGACCTCCGCGTCCCGGCTCGCCGAGATCATCCGCGACGTCGCCGCCGGCCGCCGCTACGTCGACGCCGACATCGCCGCGGCCGCCCTCACCGAGGACGAGTGCCCCCTCACCGACCGCGAGCTGGAGGTCCTGCGCGCCGCCCGCACCGGAGCCTCGGTCAACGAGATCGCCGCCCAGGTCCACCTGGCCCCCGGCACCGTCCGCAACTACCTCTCCACCGCCATGACCAAGCTCCGGGCCCCCACCCGCCACGCCGCCGCCCACCGAGCCTGGCAGCAGGGCTGGATCTGACCCCGCGCCTACATCCGTGGGCGGGCGCGGGGCCGCCGCTCCGTCCGGAGTCGCAGGTCCAAGACGGGACGCCGGGCTGAGGCCACGGGGCGCCGGGTTCCCTAGCGTCGAACCGGCGGGTCATCCCGTCCTTGCTCTCGAACGAGTGCCGCCGGACGGCGGACGTGATCAGACGGGCGGTCGTCATCGTGGCGGGTCTCAGCAGCGTGTCCCCTGGAGTCAGAAGCGTGTCCACCGCGCTCGCGGCGGTCTCGGTCGCCGGGGCGCTGATGGCGTGCCGTTCGCCGCATGAGCCCGCGCGAGCGCCGCTGACCGTGCGCGTGGATTCCGGAAGCGTGCGGGGCATCGCGAAGGGGAGATCCCGGCAGTTCCTCGGCATCCCCTACGCCGCGCCGCCCACCGGAGCCCGGCGTTGGACGCTGCCGCGCGAGCCGGCTCCGTGGCGCGGCGTAAGGGACGCCGGACGGCCGGGGAAGGACTGCGCGCAGGGCTCGCCGGGGCCCGAGAACCCGTCCGGCGAGGACTGCCTTTACGTCAACGTCACCACTCCGCGCGGACGCCACGGTGCGTTGCCCGTGATGGTGTGGTGGCACGGCGGCGGCTTCACCCAGGGGAGCGGGAAGGACTACGACGCCGTCCGGCTGGCGACCGAGGGCAAGGCCGTCGTCATCACGGTGAACTACCGGCTCGGCATATTCGGCTACCTGGGGCTGCCCGGGCTGAAAGGGTCGGGCGACTTCGGCTTCGCCGACCAGATCGCGGCGCTGCGGTGGGCGCGGCGCAACGCCTCGGCGTTCGGCGGCGACCCGCGCAACATCACCGTCTTCGGCCAGTCGGCGGGGGCGATGTCGGCCTGCGCGCTGCTCACCTCGCCCGCGGCCCGGGGACACTTCGACAAGGCGATCATCTCGTCGGGTGCGTGCGGGCTGCGCTGGCCCGCCGGCGGCCTGTTCCCCGGAGCGCCTGCCGACCGGCCCTACGTCCCCGTCGCCCAGGGCCGGGAGGACGGCTTGGCCGCGGCCCGGGAACTGGAGTGCGCGGGCACGGACGCGCTGGCGTGCCCGCGGGGCAAGACCACCGCCGAACTCCTCCCGCACTCGCCGTCCTTCGCCGACCACCTCGCCTACGGCACCGGACTGCTGCCGCGGGACCCGGCGGCGGCGCTGCGCGCGGGCGCGTTCACCCGCGTACCGGTGATCATCGGCGGCACGCGCGACGAGGCCCGGTCGTTCGTCGCGGGCGCGATCCGGTACGACCCGAAACTGATCACGGCGGAGACCTATCCCCGGCTGCTGGAGGAGGCGTTCGGGCCCGCCGCGGGCAGGGTCGCCGCCCGGTACCCGCTGTCGCGGTACCCGTCCGCCGGGCTGGCCTGGGCGACGGTCCTGACCGACGCGTCCTGGGCGTGCTCGGCACTGGCCGGCGCCCGGGACCTCGCCGCGCGCACGACCGTCTACTCCTACGAGTTCGCCGACGAGAACGCGCCCAACGTCAACGGCCTGCACGTCCCCGACGTCCCGCAGGGCGCCGCCCACGCCACCGACCTGCCCTACCTCTTCGACCTGGGCGGCAGAGACCTGCTGGTGAACCGCGAGCGCAAGGGGCTGGCCCGGACCATGGTCGGCTACTGGAGCGCCTTCGCCCGCTCGGGCGACCCGAACCACCGGGGCGCGCCGCGCTGGCGGCCCGGCACCGCGCCGCTGAGCCTCGCGCCCGGCGCGATCCGCACCGTCGACGCCAGGGCGGAGCACGGCTGCGGGTTCTGGGAGACGGTCGCCCGGTGACCGCGGCGGGGCTCCCGGCAACGGGACGCCGCCGGCGCGGCGCGCTGCGATGATGGGCGGGCCGCCGGCGGCGGGACCCGACCCGGCCGGGGGTCCGGGGCCGCGCCCGGCCGCCCCGAGGGAGCCGCCATGACGATCAAGGTGCTCGTCGCCGACGACCAGGACCTGGTCCGGGCCGGATTCTGCATGATCATCGACGCCCGGGAGGACCTGGAGGTCGTCGGCGAGGCGGGCGACGGCGACCAGGCCGTCCGGGAGGCCGCCCGGCTGCGCCCCGACGTCGTCCTGATGGACGTGCGGATGCCCGGCGCCGACGGCATCGACGCCACCCGGCGGATCACCGCCGCCGCCGACCCTCCCAAGGTCATCATCCTGACCACGTTCGACCTGGACGAGCCGCTCTACGCCGCGCTGCGGGCGGGGGCGAGCGGCTTCCTGCTCAAGGACGTGCGCCCGCCGGAACTGGCCGACGCCGTCCGGGTCGTCGCCAGGGGCGAGGCGCTGCTGGCCCCGACCGTGACGCGCCGGCTCCTCGACCGGTTCGTGGCCGTCCAGCCGGCCGAACCCGTCCGGCCCGCACGGCTGGCCGAGCTGACGGACCGCGAGGTGGAGGTGCTCACGCTGGTCGCCCGGGCCGCCTCCAACGCGGAGATCGCCGGGTATCTGTCCCTCGCCGAGGCGACCGTGAAGACCCACGTCTCGTCGGTCCTGCGCAAGCTCGGCGCCCGCGACCGCGTGCACGCCGTCGTGATGGCCTACGACCTCGGTATCGTCCGGCCCCGCCCCTCAGCCTGAAGTCGCATCCGCAGGACCCCTCGCGCGGCCGAGGCCCCGCGTCCGCGGCGGGCCTAACCTGATCACAGGAAGTAAGAGGACCATCACCAAGGGCGGTGCGCGGATGTTCAGGTCACGACGGGTGCATGAGGACGAAGAGTGGGAAGGCGTCGTCGACGGCAAGTCCCGGAACATGCCGGACGGGTCGAACCTCTACCACTACCTCAAGGTCACCTTCACCGGCGGCGGCAGCAAGAAGATCCGCGTCGACGGCTCCCTCTGGAACTCGGTGAGCGAGGGCGACCGGATCGTCAAGCGCGCCGGATCCGACCCGGCCAAGCAGTAACGGCACCGTCCCCCGCGCCGCCGGGTCTCATTTCAGGGACGCGGAGTGGTCGGGGACGTAGGTCTGCATGTCGCGCGGCGGCCGCTCGTATCCCCTGGGGGGCGGCCGTTCGGGGAGCGCGAGCCGCGGCGGCTCCACCGTGCGGTAGGGGATCGTCGACAGCAGGTGGGCGATCATGTTGATCCGCGCGCGGCGCTTGTCGTCGCTCTCCACGACGTACCAGGGCGACTCGGGGATGTCGGTGTGCACGAACATCTCGTCCTTGGCGCGGGAGTAGTCCTCCCAGCGGGTGATGGACTCCAGGTCCATCGGCGACAGCTTCCACCGCCGCGTCGGGTCGGCCAGGCGGCTGCGGAAACGGCGCTCCTGCTCGGCGTCGCTCACGGAGAACCAGTACTTGCGCAGCAAGAGCCCGTCCTCGACCAGCAGCCGCTCGAAGATGGGGCACTGGTGGAGGAAGCGCGTGTACTCCTGCTTGGAGCAGAAGCCCATGACGCGCTCGACGCCCGCCCGGTTGTACCAGGAGCGGTCGAACAGGACGATCTCCCCGGCGGCCGGCAGATGCTCGACGTAGCGCTGGAAGTACCACTGGGTGCGCTCGCGGTCGGTCGGGACGGGCAGCGCGGCGATCCGTGCGACGCGGGGATTGAGGTACTCGGTGACCCGCTTGATCGTGCTGCCCTTGCCGGCCGCGTCCCGTCCCTCGAACACCACCACGACGCGGGCGCCCTCGCTGCGCACCCACTCCTGGAGGTTCACCAGTTCCGACTGGAGGCGGGCGAGCTCCGGCTCGTACACGCGCCGGGACAGCCGCTTGTCCTTGCTCATGCAGAGATCTCTACCCAGGAGGACGTCCTGCCCGCCGCGCCGCGCGTCCCGTCTACGGTGCCGCGGCGTCCAGGTAGGGGGCGAGGAGTTCGTGGGCGAGGCGGCGGGCCGCGCGTTCGGCGAGGCCGTCCTCGATCATCCGCGTCAGGGCGTAGACGATCGACTGGACGAGTTCGGCCGTGCGGTCGGGGTCGGCGGCGCCGTGGTCGGCCAGGGCCGCGCGGAGCGGCGTCTGGAGCTCGTCGTGGAGCAGCCGGCTGGAGTTGGCCAGCGTGTCGGTGCGCCCGGTGGCCGCGAGGGCGCGGGCCAGCGCGTGGTCTCCGCGGGCGACGAGGCGGAGGTTGGCGTAGACGTAGGCCAGGATCCGGTCGCCGGGCGTCCTCGCCTTCGCCATCCGCGCCTCGACGTAGGCCGACCAGCGCGGGAAGGTGTCGACGATGAGGGCGTCGAGCAGGTCGTCGCGGGACCTGAAGTAGGCGTACACGCTGGAGCGGGCGAGCCCGGCCCGGCGGGCGACGTCCGCGAGGCCGGGGGCCCGCTCGGGGTCCTCGGACAGCAGGGTGCGGGCGGCGTCGAGCAGGGCCGCCCGCTGCGCGGCCCGGTGCTCCGCCACGGTCGGCGCCTGGATCTTCGGCACGGGCCCCTCCGGTCCGGTCGTCCTCGGCGGGCGGCCCGGCCGGGGCGTCAGGCGAGCGCGGCCAGGCGTCCGTCGATCATCTCGTACACGGTGTCACAGTGTTCGAGGACATCGTGGTCGTGGGTCACCATGATGGCCGCCACGCCGCACTGCCGCGCCTCGCGGGCGAGCAGGCGGACGATCTCGTGGCTGCGCGCCCGGTCCAGGGCGGCGGTGGGCTCGTCCACGAGCAGCACGCTCGGCCCGGTCACCAGCGCCCGGGCGATGCCGACCCGCTGCCGCTCCCCACCGGAGAGCTGGTGGGGGTGCCGGTCGGCCCGGTCCGCCATTCCCACGTCCTCCAGCAGCGCGAGAGGATCGCGGCCGGAGCGGGCGCGGCGCGGACGGAACCGCAGCGGCAGCCGGAGCTGGTCGACGGCGGTGAGCGCCGGGACCAGGTTGCCCGACTGGAAGACGAACCCGACGTGCTCGCGCCGCAGTCTCGCCCTGGCCCTCGCGCCGGCGGCCGTGATGTCGAGCCCCGCGACCGTGACGGTGCCCCGGTCCGGGCGGGCGAGACCGCCCGCGACCGCGAGCAGGCTCGACTTGCCGGCGCCGGACGGGCCGACGATGGCGGCCAGCTCGCCGGGGCGCACCGCGAGGTCGACGTCGTCGAGCGCCTGGACGGTCTCGGAGCCGTCGCCGTGCCTGAGGCTGACGCCCTCCATGACGAGCCCCGGGCGGTCGTCCGCGCCGGGTTCGCGGGGCCCGGCGGCCTGTGTGGTCTTCCCTGTCATCGGTTGCCTCCAAGCGCGGTGGCGGGGTCGATGGACGCGATCCGGGCGACGGCGGCGCCGGCTCCGGCGAGCCCGAGGAGGACGAGCCCCGCGGCGGCGGCCGTGACGCTCGGGGCGCTGAGCGCGAACGGCATCCCGCCGCCGGTGATGAGCGAGCCGAGGCCGACGCCGATCCCGGCGCCGATCGCGACGGCGGCGACGAGCAGGAGGAACGCCTGGGTGAGCGCGTCGCGCAGCAGCCAGCCTCTCGACGCCCCCATGGCGCGCAGCACGGCGACCTCGTGCTTGCGCTGGATCGCCCAGACGGCGAAGAACGCTCCGACGACCAGGGCGGAGATGGCGTACAGGAACACCTGGATGAGCTGGAGGGTGGAGGTCTCGGCGGAGTAGCCGGGCGAGGCGCCGTAGGAGTCCTCCAGCGTGAGGCTCTCGGTCCCGGCGGCGGCGTCCCCGGCGGCGAGGTCGACCGACGCTCCGGGCTTCGCGCGCACCGCCACGGCGGTGATCTCCCGCGTGGCGTGCGCGGGCACCGGGTCGCCCGGGGCCGCGCCCGCCTTGATCAGCTGCCAGGTCCGCAGCGGCACGTAGCCGACGTCGACATGCCCGAAGGTGTCCTGCCGCGGGGTGGCGCCGACGACGCGGAGCCTCGTCCCGAGCCGGGCGACCGTGATCGTGTCGCCGATGCGAAGGCCGGCGTCCAGGGCCGTGGCGCTGACGACGACGCCGTCCGCGTCCCTCAGGCGCGAGCCCTCGCCGACCTCGGGCGACAGGAACGAGTCCGGCGCCACTCCGAACAGCGCGAGGTCGACGTCCACGCCCCGGTCGCTCTTGGTGTTGACGAGCGTGTTCCCGTAGGGGGCCGCCTGCTGCACGCCCGGACGGCTCCGCCAGGCGTCCACGGCGGACATGTCCACCACGCTCCGGGAGAAGGCCGAGTCGTGCTGGACGTCGCGCTCGAACGCGAAGGAGGTGACCGGCAGGTTCTGCAGACCCGACACCCCGTCCCTGACCAGCCCCACCGACAGCCCGGACAGCATGACCATGAGAACCGCGATCAGGCCCACGACGGCGCCCATCAGCCCGAACCGGACCTTGGCGAACCGCAGCTCACGAAGCGCGAGGAACATCAGCCCCACCCCCGCGCACTTATCGACATCATGTCGACAAGATAGCAACACAATGTCGCGAACCAGCTCCGGGGTCCCGCTACCGGCGGGACCTGCCGCGGCCGGGTGGGGGGAGGGGGGTGGCCGGGGTCGGAGCGGCGGGGCCGGGGGCCCGGCCGGGGAGCATCAGGGCCGCCACCAGCAGGGGGGCGAGGGCGGACACCGCGCCGCCGAGCGTCATCGCCAGGCGCGGGCCGACCAGCTCGGACAGCCGGCCGATGAGGGGCGCGCCGAGGGGGTTGGTGCCGAGGAAGACCAGCGTGTACAGCGCCATCACCCGGCCGCGCATGGCCGGGGCGACGTCGAGCTGCATGGTGGAGTTGGCGGTGGTGGTGAACGTCAGCACCGCGGCGCCGGTGGGGACGAGCAGCGCCAGGAACAGCCAGTACCACGGCATCAGCGACACCGCCATCTCCAGCACCCCGAACAGCGCCGCCGCGCCGAGCAGCAGCCGGCGGGTCGGGCGCACCCGCCGGGCCGCCACCAGGGCCCCGGCCAGGGAGCCGGCGGCCAGCATCGTGGAGGCCAGACCGAAGGAGGACGCCCCGGTGTGGAAGACCTCCTTGGCGATCAGCGGGATGGTGACCGCGAAGTTCATCCCGAACGTGGCCACGAGCCCCAGCAGCAGCAGGACCGTGACCAGGTCCCGCCGGGCCCGCACGTACGCCAGGCCCTCCCGCAGCTGCCCCTTGCCCCGGGGCACCGGTTCGGCCGAGCTCAGCTCGCCGGCCCGCATCGCCGCCAGGGAGGCCAGCACGGCGACGTAGGACGCCGCGTTGACCAGGAAGACCGGGCCGGTGCCGATCGCCGCGATCAGCAGGCCTGCCACCGCCGGGCCGAGGACGCGGGCGATGTTGAAGCAGGCGCCGCCCAGCGCGATGGCGTTGGGCAGGTCGGTCCTGCCGACGATCTCGACCACGAAGGTCTGCCGGGCGGGGTTCTCCACGACGGTGGCGACCCCCAGGCCGAGTGCCAGCAGGTACACGTGCCACAGCCGGGCGCTTCCGGTGACGGCCAGCACTCCGAGGACCAGCGCGAGCAGGCCCATCGCCACCTGGGCGAGCACCAGGACCCGGCGCTTGGAGTAGCGGTCGGCGATCACGCCGCCCCACAGCCCGAACAGCAGCATCGGCAGGAACTGCAGGCCGGTGGTGATGCCCAGCGCGGTCCCGTCGCCGTGGCTCAGTTCGAGGATCAGCCAGTCCTGGGCCACCCGCTGCATCCAGGTGCCGGTGTTGGACACCAGCGAACCGGCCGTGAACAGGCGGAAGTTGCGGTTGCGCAGCGAGCGGAACATCGGCGCCGCCAGTATCGGCGCCAGCCGCGACCGGCCTCCGTCCCGGTCGCCGTCCTCCTCGCCGTTCTCGTCTGCAGGGTTCATCGCCTCTAGGTTCACTCATGAAGCGGAGCGCCGCCCGAGGCCGCGCCGCGACACGCGGTACTCCCCTCGGGGACAGCTCTGGAACGATGTATCCAGGCGCTACGATCAACGGCGAGCGAAGAAGAACGGCGGGGGGCGGGCACCCCCCGCCGTTCGACTGAGCGGTCACGGTGTTAGGGCACCGTGCCCGTTACTGCATGCCCGGCGGCTTGCGCCGTCAGGCGGTGTCAGGCTCACCCAGGGCCCGCGCCTTCTTGGCGCGGGCCTTCCTGATCTGCTCCCTCGTCTTCTCCTCGACGAAGATGAGGCCGACCGCCAGTGCTCCCAGGCAGACCAGGAGGTACCCGGCGATCGTGTCCTGCGTGAACTTCGGGGGCTTCTGGCCTGCGACCAGAGTCCCCCAGAAGAGGCCCAGCAGCGGCTTGGCCGGCTGCAGCTGAGCGTGTGCGGAGATGGTCAAGCCCCGCTTCCAGGCGGCGCTCGAACACAGCGCGCTGATGGTGGCCAGCGTGCCGACGCCCAGGGCGCCGATCGTGGCCCACGCGCTGTGCTGGCTCACGACCGTCGGGCCGTGCGCGCTCAGGAAGAGCACGAACAGCACCGGAACCGAGACCAGCCCCTTCAGGGCACTGGCCGTCAGCACGGCCTCCTTGCGGGTGCCGGCCTTCAGCTCGGCCTCCTTGACGGCGATGGCCGCCAGCTCGGCCTCCCGGGGAGTGGTCGCCGCCAGCGCGGCCTGCTTGGCGGCGTTGACCGCCTGCTCGGCCTCGTTGGCGAACTCCTCCTCCAGGCGGCCCAGACCGGTGAAGATCCGCGCCATGGCCCAGTACATCATCCCGTTGAGGACGACGCTCAGGATCCCGATGGGCGAGAGCTGCCAGGCCGCCATGCCGTACAGGAGCGTGGCGCCGGTGCCCGAGACGAGCACCCACCCGACTATCTGCCAGTTCTTGCGCCCCGACACCAGGGCCGCGACCATCGGCCCCACCATGAGGGCCAGCACCGCGACCATCGCGTAGGGCATGTGGTGCAGCGCTTCCTGCCCGCTCCAGATGCTGACCGGTGAGGTGCATCCGAAGATGAGCGCCGAGCGCTTCACCCGCCGGTCGACCTGCCGCCACTTGGGGCGGACGACGAGCCAGAGGGCGGTGCACGCCGCGACGTCGGTCAGGAAGGCGGTCACGAAGGCGGGCATGCCCGTCGCTCCCGACTTCAGGAGCAGGACGTTGTTGCCCGTTCCGACGACCATCGCCACCACGGCGACCGTCCACGCGATGGCCGGGCGCCGCCTCTTGGCGGGTCCGGTCACCTCGTTGGTCAGCCACTCGCGGGCGAGCCTCACCCGCCGCGGCACGAAGCCGCAGATGGTGAGGACGAGCGCGAGCGCGCGACCGCGTTCGCGGTTTTCGAGGTTCCTCAAGGGGACCCCCTCCTTTGTGAGGGGTGCTCACGAGGAGGTCCGGGGTCTTCAATCCCGGTCCTCCTCGCTGCACCCGATTGACGGGCGCAACTCGAAGACCGGGATCGGTCCTATTTTGTTGAGTTGCGTAAGGCCGAACGTAACACAGGAGGCCGACCGTGTCGGCTGGTATTCTGGTCGGCGTGCAAGCCCCTCGATTCACGCGGCGGCCTCTTCACCCGTCGGCAGGGGCGCATGGGAGGCGGCGACCCGGCTCTGTGGTTGAGAAACCCTTTGTGAGGCAGGGCCGGGCCGTCGTTTTCCCAGTTCAACTGATGAGTAGGAAAATATCCTTCGAGTTGCGCGGGAATGGGCGCGTCCGGGGAAAGCGCAGATGCGCAACCCGGCCCCCGTGACCGGATTCGGTCGCGGGGCCTCTGCCGGATGAATGACGTGGGGGAGTGATGCGGGCACGGCGAGCCGCGCCCGCATCGGGTAATGGAGCGTCAGGGGTTCACTGCGGCCAGTGACGAATGGCTCGCGAACCAGGCGATCGTGTCGGTCAGGCCGGTTCTCAGGCTCACTCGCGGTTCCCAGTCGAGTGCCCGGCGGGCCAGGGCGATGTCGGGACGTCGCCTGGTGGGGTCCTCCTCGCGGGCGCCGACATGGTGGATCGGCGACGGCGAGTCGCACAGCTCCCGGATGAGCTCGGCGATGGCGACGACCGTCAGCTCGTCGGGATTCCCGATGTTCATCGGCCCCGGATGCCCGGTCAGAGCGGCTTTGACCAGCGCCTGCGCGGTGTCGTCCACATGGCACAGGGAGCGCGTCTGCCGCCCGGTGCCGTGCACGGTGAGGGGCCGGCCGGCCAGCGCCTGACGGATGAAGGTGGGCACGAGCCGGCCGTCCTCCGCCCGCATGCGGCGGCCGTAGGTGTTGAAGATGCGCAGGACCGTGGTGTCGACGTCATAAACGGTCCGGTACGCCTCGCAGGCGGCCTCTCCGAACCGTTTTCCCTCGTCATAGCAGGAGCGCGGCCCCATGGGGTTCACATTGCCGTGGTAGGACTCGGTCTGCGGATGCACGGACGGGTCTCCGTAGACCTCGCTGCTCGACGCGTACACATATCGGGCGCCTTTCGCTCGGGCGAAGTCCAGAGTGTTGAGAGTTCCAAGAGAACCGACACGGAGGGTCTCCACCGGGCGCGCCAGATAGTCGACCGGGCTGGGCAGCGAGGCGAGATGCACCACGGTCCCGATCGCGCCCGTCAGGTCGAGGGGCTCGTTGATGTCGTGTTCGATGAGTGCGAACCCGGGCCGGTCCGCGAGATGTGCCACGTTGTGGGGCCCACTCGTGGCGAAGTTGTCCACGCAGTACACCCGGCACTCCATGTCCAACAGCAGTTCACACAGATGTGAGCCGATGAAGCCGCTTCCTCCGATTACTGCGACGGACGATAATGAGTTCACCTATGCCACCCTCTACTGAGTGCCGGATCCACGCTGTGCACGGATGAAGTCGATGATCACGTCGATGTCCGGGTCGTAGCCCCTCGCGGTGGCGACGCGGAGCGAGGGGACCGCGAGCGACACCTCCTCGAATCCGCTCGCGGCCCCGCCGCCCGTCCTCCCTCGCCGGGCCAGCGCCGCACGCCGCGCCCCGGGGCCGTCGGGCTGCTCGCGGAGCCGCGCGGCCACGCGCCGGCGCGCCAGCCCGGGATCGATGACGCAGTGCACGAGCCTGATGTCCGCTTCGGTCTTGAGCGAGTCCAGCCCCAGGCGCCATCTCCGGTGCTGGAACGCCGCCTCGGCCACGACCGACACCTTCGCGGACAGCAGCAGATCGACCGTCTGGAAGAAGGCGTCGAAGGCCATGCGCGCGACGGAGTCCTTGGCGGCGACGCCGAGGTCGTGACCGAAGGTGTGGAAGATGCCCTCGTTGATGGCGTCGCGCGACACGAGGGGGCACGGCAGCGCCCGGGCGAGCAGGCCCGCCATGGTCGTCTTGCCCGAGCCGGGAGGCCCGCTCACGATGACGAGGGTCGGACGGTGCGCGCCGCCGGCCGGCGCGGCGGACGTCCCGGCCGGGGCTCCTGCCGGATCCCCGTCCGTGGCGGCGCGGCGGTCACCGTGTCCCACTTCGTCGGCCATTCCTTCGGTCCTCAGCCGAGCGCGCCCGGCGGCGGGCCGGCCTCGTCCGCCCAGGCGACGGGCAGCCCGCGCCGCGGCACGGCGAGGGGCGGCGGCCCTCCCGAGGGCGCGAAGCCCACGCCCAGCCACGTTCCCGCCGTGATCGCGGCGTCGCCGGGGCCGCCCCCGGCCGAGGCCGCGGCGGTCCCGTCGTGCAGGAACCGCAGGTCGGCGCTGACGCCGGCCGCGTTGCGCACCGCGCGCAGGAGCGCGGGAGCACGCGCCGCGAGGCACCCGTAGATCCCCTGCCCGTCGTCGGCGGGCAGCCCGTCCCGCACGAACGAGGCGACGCTGACGACGACGCGGACCCGCTTCGACGCCGGGCCCGCGGCGTCCCGGACCGCCGCGGCCAGCGCGGCGGCGACCGCCGCCTCGACGGCGTCGGCGCCGGGCCGCCGGGGCACGGGCCCGGCGCGCAGGTGGCGCAGGCGCCGCAGGGTGCCGTCGTGCCGCTCGGCGACCGCGGTCCTGATGCGGGTGTGCCCGAGGTCGGCCACCACCGCGGCCTCGGCGCCGGAGCCCGCGGGCACGTGCCGGGCCGCGCCGATGAGCGGGGCGAGCTCCGGCCGGGGCGACACGGCCACGGGGCACGGGTGCGGTGCGAGACCGGCCGTCGCCCGCGCCCCCTCCAGGACGAGCGGCCCGCACCCGCCCGCCAGCAGACCGCCCCCGAACCACACGCGCTCGACGGCCGTCCACCGGGCGAGGAAGGCCCGGCGGTGCGGCGTGCTCCCCTGGCGTTCGGCGGTGGCGGGATCGCGCAGTGTCGCGACCAGCGCACCGAGGCGCATCCCGAAGGCGTGCAGGACGGCGGCGGCCGAGCGCGCCGCCTCCGCGTCGGACGACGCCGCGGCGCGGGCGAGATCGTCGGCCAGGCGGTCCCTCCGCAGGCCGGGCAGGCCGAGGTCGGCGGCCAGGGCGTGCAGAGCGTCCCGGGAGCACGCGTCCTGCGCGAGCCGTCCTTCGACGCCGATCGACCCGGCGGGCCCGAGGACCACGTGGTTCAGGGACGCGTCGCCGGTGAGCTCCCGGGGGCGGTCGAACGTCTCGGTCACGATGCTCTCCGGGGGTCGCCTGCGCTCGTCGCGCGCCGGGCCGTCACGCGCGCCGCGGCCGGGGCTATCGTCGCGGCGTGACGCCTTCGCCCCCGCCTCCGGTCCGCCCGGTCGCGCGTCCGAGACTGATCGCGACCGACCTCGACGGCACGCTGCTGGGGGAGGGCGGCGCCGTCAGCGCCCGCAACGCCGCCGCACTGCGCCGGGCGGCCGGCGCCGGCGCCCGGGTGGTGCTGGTGACCGGGCGGTCGCAGCACCGGCTCGCGGAGGTCTACTCCCAGCTCGGCGCGCGGTACCTGGCGGTCTGCGCCAACGGCGGCGTGGTGTACGACCCGGCGGCGGAGCGGGTGCTCGCCTGCCGGCCGATGGCTCCCGCGCACGTCCGGCGGGTGTGCGCGCTGCTCCGCCAGCGGGTGCCCGAGGTGGTCTTCGCCGCGCACGTGGAGTGCGGCGGCCGGGTTCTGCACGAGCCCGGCTGGCCCCGGAGACGCGGGGCCGCGGCCGCCCCCGCGCCGGCCGTGCCGCCCGACCTGGCCGGCGGGCCGGTGGTGAAGCTGCAGGCGCGCGCTCCCGGGCGCGAGCCGGAGTCGTTCGTGGCGCTGGTGGCCGCGACCGTGGGTGATCTGGTCGAGGTGACCCGGCAGGGATACCTCGGCCTGGTCGAGATGAGCCGGCGGGGGGTGACGAAGGGCAGCGCCCTCGCCGCCGTCGCCGGTGAGCTGGCGGTTCCGGCGGAAGACGTCCTGGTGTTCGGCGACATGCCCAACGACGTTCCGATGATGCGGTGGGCCGGGCGGTCGGTCGCCGTGGCCAACGCGCACGCGGAGGTCCTGGCCGCGGCCACGGACGTGACGCTCGCCAACGTCCAGGACGGGGTCGGCGTCTACCTGGAACGCCTGCTGGACGGGCACGCCTGACCGGCGCGGGGGCGCCGGAGGCCGTTCCCGGCGGTCGCGGCCGCCGTGGCCGCGCCCGGGGCGGCCACGTCGCGACCGCCTACTGCTCAAGGCCGAACGCCGCGGAGACTCGCCGGACGAGGTCGTCCTCGGTGACCTCGGGGTCGACCCTGAGGCCCGTCAGGTCCAGGTCCCGGGTCTGCTCGGCGAGCCGGTCGGTGAACATGGCGTCGCGCTGGAGCAGGTTCCGCAGGGCGTGCCGCGGATCGCCCGTCTTGGCGACGAACCCCCACGCCGGGCCGCCGCGGCCGTCGAACACCGCCTCGCGGAACGCGGGGGTGGGAAGCAGCCACACGGCGTGGCTCATCTCGGTGAGCAGGGGCCGGACGAGGTCGGGCAGCAGCCGGAAGCCCTCGGCCAGCACCGGGCGGTCGGCGGGAAGGGCGAGAAGGTCGTCGACGATCAGGCCGAACCCCTCGCCCCGGTACCAGTGGAAGGTGTCGAGCATCTCGCGCGGGCTCCTGGCCACCCACCGCTGGTCCATGTCCATGGCCGCGAACTCGCGCAGGTAGGGGGCCTCCTCCGCGGGCATGCGCCGGGCGTGGTCGGGCATCACCGCGTCGGTGTCGTACAGGTGCATCCCGTACCGGTCCGCGATGCGCCGGGCGATGGTGGACTTGCCCGCCCCGCTGCCGCCGCCGATCCAGTAGACGTGCCGCAACCGCTCCCGCGCGACGTCGGGGTGCGTCCCTTCGTTCAGGGCAGAGTGCATTCGTCGGCTCCTCGCGAGTGCCTATCGGCTTGAGGTCTCACCGCTGCTGCGGCGGTCGGCGGTCTGGTAGAGGTCAGCGTACTGACGGGCTATCCGGCTCCAGGCGTACTCGCCGACGCGCGCGTCGGCGGCCGGGCGCAGCTCACCGTGCAGGGCCGCGGCCATGTGCTCCTGGAAGCCCGCGACGTCGTACGGGGACACGGAGGGGACGTCGGGGAAGTCGTTCAGGATCTCCGGCACCTGGTCGGTGACGACCAGAGGGCAGCCGCAGGCGATGGCCTCCAGGGCGACCATGCAGAACGTCTCCAGCAGGTTCGACGGCACGACGGTGACGTCGGCGGCCTGGTAGTACGCGGGCAGCTGCTGGTGGGGGACGAAGGAGCGGAACGACACCGACGCGTCGATGCCGAGCTCCGTGGCGGCGCGTTGCAGGTCCTGCCGGAAGGGGCCGTCGCCGACGACGAGCAGCCTGCCGTTCTCGACCTTCCCGCTGATGCCCGCGAACGCCGACAGCACGGTCTCGACGTTCTTGTCGGCGGCGAGGCGGCCCACATAGAGCACGATCTTGGCGTCGGCGGGCAGGCCCAGCTCGGCGCGTGCGCGGTCGCGGTCGCCCTTGGCGAAGTGCTCCAGATCGATGCCCGGCGGGATGACGGCGGAAGGCGGCAGGCCCGCGTCCGTCAGCGCCCGGGCCTGCGCCTGGCCGATGGCCACGATCCTGGCTCCGGCGCGGATCCGGCTGATGCGCCGGGCCAGCAGCTCGTCCGCGCGCGCGTCGGTTCCGGTGGGCAGCCACCGGCCGACCCGCCCCCAGTGGGTGACGACGATCGGGCCGTCGGCCCGGTCGAGCAGCGCCTCGGCGTCTTCGAGGCCCTGGACGTGGATCACGTCCGCGCCGGCGAACTCCGGGAGCGCCGTGACCGCGGCCAGCCACCGGCGCCGCCGCAGGCGGCGGCCGATCGCGCGCACCCCTCCCGGAGCGGCCGCGATGGCGGTGTCGAGCCAGGTCGGCCAGCGCAGGTAGTGCGGATCGAGGTCGTCGAGGCCCGCGAAGTAGGCCATCCGCGGCCCGCCGACGAACAGGCTCACCTCGGTTCCGAGGGACGGCAGCGCCCGGGCGATCTGGATCATGCCGATCTGACCGCCGGGCACGCCGGACCGGCCGGGGACCCCGCTCTGGCTCCTCATGATCATCAAGGTCTTCACGAAGTCCCCCGCTCACCCGTCCCGGCCGCCGCCGGCGCGCGTCCGGCCGCGTCGCGGGAGAGGACGCCGGCGGGCACGGCCGACATCCGGTAGATGGACACCCGGCCGCGCTCGGCCCCGTACACCTCGACGGGCAGGGACATCTCCCAGCCGACCCGTCCGTCGTCCGTCACCTCGAAGGCGGCGCCGGCGGTGGAGTTCGTGACCAGGACGCCGCCGCCCGGCAGCGGCTCGGCGCCGCCGGCGAGCGGGCAGAAGAACGACTCCGGCGGGGAGGCCGTCCAGCTCCACCCGATGCCGCCGGTGGCCGGGTCCACCGCGACCAGGCGCGAGCGCCGCCTCTCCACGCCGTTGTCGAAGACGAGGATCCGGCCGTCCGGGAGCAGGGTGGGCTGGTGCGGCCTCGACAGTTCGCCGGGCCCCCACCACCAGACCACCCGCTCGTCGGCGAGGCTGATCACCGCTATGGCGTCGAGTTCCCGCATGCAGACCAGCAGGTCGCCCTGCGACCAGAGGCCGGCCGGATGGGGTGGCAGCACTTCGAGGGTGTTGGTGTGCAGGACGTCGCACGGGGACCCGGGCAGGGCGCGCAGGAGCCGCAGGGCGCGGCGCCGCTCTCCCGCGTGGCCTCCCGTCCGCAGGATCGCGCGGGTCTCGGCGGCCACCGCGTCCGGGACGCCGTCGTCGGGGACGGGCCACCCGCGCCTCCGGAACGCGGCGGCGCGCCGCCGGATCTCCGTGTCGATCAGCCGCCGCAGGCCGGGGTCCGTCCGCAGGAGGTCGTACAGCGACGCCTCCCTCGTGACGGCGCCGTCGGCGGAGATCGTCGTGATCAGGTTGTCGAGCACGACGTGGCCGGTCCGGCCGTCGTCCACCCGGCGGGGCGCCTCCCCGAGCACGAGGACGGTGCCGTCGGCGTTGATCGCGAGATCGTGGTGCGCGGCCACGTCGCACGCCCATTCCAGCCGCGAGTCGCGGGTGAGCTTCAGCAGCGCGTGCAGCGGCACGATCGCGAAGAGGCGGCCCGCCTCGTCCATCTCGACGTGGTTCCAGCCGCGCAGGTAGCTGGGCGGGTCGTCCTCCGGGCGGGGCTGGCCGTGGGTGTGGCTCCAGGTGTGCAGGATCGTCCCGTCGCGGTCGACGACGTACGCCGTCGGGACGGGATAGCTCGACGCCGGCGAGAACAGCAGGCCGCGCGGCTCGTCGGACCGCGGGCTCACGCGATCGCCTCCGGCCCCACCGGCGCGGCCGCGGTGAAGAACCGGGCGATGTGGGCGTCGTCGGGCGGCAGCCCCCGGGTGATCCGCTCGTGCAGGTAGCCGAGGATCTCGTCGAACAGCAGGTTCGGCATGCGCCTGCGCCGCGCGATGAGGTCGTCGCGGTACCGCTCCAGCGCCACCAGCCAGGCGCGGTACCCCTCCACGACCGGGTCCGCCACCGGCCACTTGGCGTTGATGTAGTCGCGGGCCAGGGCGAACTTCGACGGCGAGATCAGCTGGGCTCCGGACACCACCCCGCTGGTGTCGGGGATCTGGTGGTACACGGAGGTGATCTCGTCGACGAACGCGACGCGGTAGTCCAGCTCCGCGGTCAGCGCGATCCACAGGTCCCAGTCCTCGCAGACGTCCAGCCGCGGATCGAACCGGACGTCGGTGCGCCGGAAGTTGCGCACGATGACCGAGCCGGTGTGCAGGTAGTTCGCCACCATCAGGAACCGGGGGTCGTAGGGGTAGGCCTTGAGCCGGTACCCGCCGAGGTCGTCCGGGAGGGCGTCCAGCCGCCGCTCGGACACCACGGCGCCCGAGTAGACGAAGTCCGCCTCGCCGCGCCGCAGCGGTTCGCAGCCGGCGGCCAGGTGCGAGGGCAGGAAGACGTCGTCGTCGTCGAGGAACGCGATGTACTCGCCCTGGGCGGCGTCGATGGCGACGTTGCGCGGCACGGACGCCCCGCCCGAGCACCGGTCGAGCTCGATCAGCGTGACGCGCAGCCGCGGCTTCCAGGCGTCGACGAGGTCGCCGACGGACCGGCCGCCGTCGTTGACGACGATCGCCTCGACCGCGTCCCGGTCGTCGGAGAGCCTCCGGGCGGCCGTCATGACGCTGTCCAGCGCCGCGTCCAGCGCGGCGGCCCGGTTCAGGGTGGGGATGATGACGCTGACCAGCGGCTGGGAGCGGGGTGTGCGCGGGTCAGCCGGCATGTCCGCCTCCCGTGGCCGTCCGCGTGTACCAGCGGTCGCCGACGACCATGTCGTCGATGCCGCGGTCCTCGCAGTAGGCGGCGAGGTCCGACATCCGGTTGATGAAACCTCGCCGCAGGTGGTTGAGCGAGGTGTTGCACAGCACGCCCAGCCCGGTGCGGTCGGCGAACGCGCTCAGCAGGCCGTGCAGCGGCGGGTTGCCCGCCGCGGTGACGCTCTGGGCGCGGGCCGAGCCGTCGACGTGGGTCACCGCCGCCAGCCGCGGCGACCGGACGCGCCGGAAGTACAGCATGTACGGGTCGGGGAAGTCCTCGACGAAGGCGTCCGCGAGGTCCTCCTCACGGCAGCACGGCGCGATCGGCCGGTACGGCTCCCGCTGCTTGATCTGGTTGAGCCGGTCCCGGGTCGCCGCCGAGTAGGGCTCGGCCAGCAGCGACCGGTTGCCCAGCGCGCGCGGACCGACCTCCCAGCGTCCCTGCACCCAGGCGACGATCCGGCCCGACGCGAGCGCCGCCGCGAGGGCGCGGTCGTCGAGGGGCCCCTCGTGCCACCGTCCCGGATCGGGGCGGGTGTCGTCGACGAAGTCGAGCCCGGCGTACACCGACCAGTCGATCGGCGTGGTGCGGCCGCGGTGGGCCAGCGCGTCGATCGCGGTCCCGATCGCCGACCCGGAGTCGCTGGTGCACGGCGGAACGAACACCGAGCTGAAATGCCCGAGGTCGCGCCACGCCGCGTTCCAGTCGCAGTTGAGCCCGCAGCCGCCCGAGATCCGCAGCGGCGTGCCGGCCGGCAGCTCGCGGACCGCGACCTCGGCGAACATGTCGAAGATCCGCTTGGTCAGCAGGGCCGCGGCCGTCTTGGCGGCCTTCGACTGGACGCCGGCGTTGTAGAGCACGGTGTCGGCGAAGTCGGCCTTCGGCGCCGGGTTGACGGCCGGCGCGGCCAGGATGCGGTCGACGGCGGACTCGATGTCGGCGTCGGCGTCCTTCGCGTCGGCGTACGCCGCCAGCGCCATCAGCTTGCCGCTGCCGTCCGTGCGGGGCGTCTGCCCGTGGTCGGGGAACGTCGGGTCGGCCAGCGAGAAGAGGAACGCGTAGCGGTCGCCCGGGTGGGGCAGCACCGGCACGGTGCGCACGACCTGCCAGTCCCGGTCGACCAGGTAGAACGAACCGATGACGCCTTCCCACACCAGGACGGTGCTCAGCTCCTCGTCCCCCGGCGGCGCCATGCCGACGGCGGTCATGAGGTGCGAGCGCTCATGGGACGAGGTGAAGTACTCGACCTCGGAGCCGAAGAAGCGGATCCGGCTGCGCCGCACCGCCGAGACGCCCGAGTAGCCGGCGCCGATCACTCCGCCCGTGCGCGGTTTGGCCCAGCCGCCGAGCGCCACCACGTCCGGCATGCGGTCCAGCCGCTGCGCGGCCTCCAGCAGCGTCGTGGGGGTCAGCGGCGCGTACCGGGGGAACGTGTCCTTCTCCGACTCCAGGCACCACAGCAGCCGGCCGTCCTCGACTACGGCGATGGATCCGTCATGGCCCGGTTTGATCGCCATGATCAGCATTACGGGTGGACCTCCTGCGGGGATTCGCCGAGCTCGCGGGTGACCGCGGCGACAAGGTTGGTGACGATCTCGGTCATCAGCCGTGCGCCGATGGCGGGGCTCGCCGCCGCCGCCCGGTAGACCACGCCGGTCTTGGTCCGCAGATCCTGCGGCACGGGGAGGACGAAGTAGCGCGCCCGGCGCGGGATCTCGTCGTCGGCCAGCAGCTCCTCGCGGACCAGGTGCGGCGCCGCGTGCATCACCAGGCTCGTCTCCACCATGGCCGCGTGGTGGTCGTCGTGGCGGGCGACGCCGGTCTCGGCCGCGATCGCGTTGCGGCTCTCCTCGGTCACCACGTCCCACCAGGTGACGGCCATGATCCGGGCCTGTGGCGCGGTGTCGGCGAACAGCTCGGCCGCCTCCCTGAGCGCGCCCAGGTTGACCTTGTGCGAGTCGAGCAGCACGAACCTGCGGGCGCCGTGCCGGTAGGAGGCGCGCAGGATGTCCAGCACCAGCGCGGTGAAGGTCGCGGCCCGCACGTTGGTCACGCCGGGGAACCGGCCGCCGCTGGCAGCGGGATCGGTGGCCAGGCCGTAGGTCACGGGCGGCAGGACCAGGACGCCGAGCCGCTCCTCCAGCTGCCGGGCGAGGTGGTCGGAGATGATCGTGTCGGCGGAGAGCGGCAGGTGGGGGCCGTGGCCGTCGATCGAACCGATCGGCAGGACGACGATCCGCCGTCCGATCTGGTCGTCGTACTCCTGCCAGGTCATGTCCGCTATGCGCATCAGTGCGTCTCCTCTGTGGAGGGCCCGGCCGGCGCCGCGTGCGTGAGCGCGCCGGGCGCGCCGCCGCGGCGGGTCCGGCCGGCGGCCGCGGGCGCGTCGCGGTCGACCCAGCCGAGGCTGGGGGGCGGCGGTCCGGCCGCGGGGCGGCGGCGCCGCAGGTGAAGGAAGTCCTCCTTGTTGCCGCAGCCGAATCCGGCTCCGCAGGCGGCCCAGGGCTCGCGGGCCGGCCGGAGCTCGAACCCCTCGTCGAGGACGTTGCCGATGCGGTCCTTGTCCAGGGCCTGGTAGCGCGAGCACCGGTACACGTCGCCGCGGATGCCGATGTAGAAGTAGTCGTGGCCCGCGCTGCACGTCTCCCCGCGCAGGTCCCGCATCGCGGCCATGTTGAGGTCGAGCAGCTCGGGATGCGCGCCGAGGCGGATCGCGCGGTCGATCCCGTCCTCCGCCCGCTCGCGCAGCACGGGCACCATGGCGCCGAGCTCGGTGTGCACGCCGTGCGGCGTGAGGGGGTCGTAGCCGAGGTCGAGGTTGAACCGCAGGCCCGCGTCCTCGGCGGCGCGCCCGAGATCGACGACCTCCTGCTCGTTGTCGGGGAACAGCAGGCCGTTGACGACGACGAAGCAGCCGTAGCGCTCCTGAGCGAAGCGGGCGTTCGCGATGAACCGCGCCAGCGGGATCTCCGTCGGGTGGTAGGTCACCCACAGTGAGATCTTGCCGATGTCCCCCTCGCGGTCGAGCTGCTCAAGGCGGCGCTTCAGCAGCGACCCATTGGTCAGCAGTTCGACGAAGTCGATGTTCGGACGCGTGCTCAGCCCGGCCGCCTTGGACAGGAACGGCCGCGAGGCGAACGGTTCTCCCAATGTCGCCAGCCGGACCCCGATCTGGAACGGCCGGTCGGCGATCCAGTCCACTATCTTCTCGAAGCGGGACCGGTCCTCGTCGGACCAGTCGCCGGAATTGCTCTTGGCGTAGTCGTTGACGGAAACGCAGTACGCGCACCGGAAATTGCAGAGACGCTGTCCGGAGACGTACCAGATGCGAACGCTGCGGGGAGCGGTCTCCTCAGGCACCGCCCACCCCCCGGTGGCAGCCTTTCACCGGGAAGCTGGCGAGCGGGCGGAACTGCCGGCGGGGAAAGTCGGGCAGCTGGTCATGGCACGTTCGGCAGAGATAGTCGTCGGGCGCGTCGGCGACACCGAAGACCCTGCGGCGCAGCCGGACCGCCGCCTCGCTCGTCATCAGCTCGTGCACGGAGCCGGAGCGGATATTGCCGAACTTCTCGCGCTGGTAGTAGTCGTTGCAGCAGATGAACATGTCGCCGCCGACCGAGAAATGCGCGTGGTTCACCGGCCAGCCGCAGCCCCGCAGCCTGCCCTCGACGCGGACGTCCTGGTGGTAGTCCTCCGCCAGCGATCCCGCCCGGTCCGACAGCAGCGTCGAGCGGACCGCGACGCCGCGCGGCTCGAACCGCGCCCGCAGCTCGCCGAGCCGTCGCCGCGCGTCGTCCCCGCCGCCGTTGACCACCATCTCCATCGGCAGCCCGGCGTCGAGCGCGGCCTCGACGCCGGCCAGCGTCCGCGCGAGTCCCCTGGTGCCCGTCAGGTCGCGGAACGAGTCCTCGTCGAGCGCCGGCAGGTTCACCACGAGCTGGAACAGCGTGTCCCCCTGGCGGAGCAGGGCGACCTTCTCCTCGGTGAGCCTGCTGGCGTTGGTGAACAGGCGCAGCTTCAGCCGGTGCTCGCGCAGGACCGCCAGGCGCTCGGCGAAGAAGCGGTCCAGCGTGGGCTCGTTGTAGAAGTGGAACGTGACGTACCGGATCGTGTCGTACGGAGCGATCTTCTCGATGATCTCCTCGAACAGCGGCATCGGCATCGTCGCCGCCGGCTTGCGGTCGAGTGAGACGGGGCAGAACTCGCAGCCCCAGTTGCAGTGCGCCGTGACCTCGATCTGCGCGGTGGTCAGCAGGTAGTCGGCGCACAGGTCCGCGGGGGGCTGCAGCCAGCCGCGGCCGGCCAGGTCGTCGACGACCGCGGGGCCGTGCGCCGCCGCGAGCACCGGCCGCTCGACGGGCGATGCCGCGGCGTCGTTCAGGGCGTCGAGCGCGGCGGCGTCCCCGTGCCAGACCACGGAACGGTCCAGGCCGATCGCCCCGAACGCGGCCCATTCCGGCGCCGTCACGTCGGGATATGCCGGCGTCAGTTCGTCGATCGCGTAGACGACCGGGCTTTCGTCGCCGGGGCGGACGAATGTCAGATAGGGCGAGGTCTGCAGCAGATCCGAAGTCCGCCGTACCCCCGAGGCGGAAGCGGGGGTTGATTGCTCAATTCGAGGGGATAATCCATCCGTTCGCAGGTCAGACCCATTCACTCGGGCGCCTCCCAGTTGCCGATGGCTTCAGGTGGTCACACACAAGCGTCATACGGCGGGCGCGGTTCGACATAAACCGCCGCCCGCGGCGGGAGCATCTGGGTGATCTTGACCTAACTTCCCGTGGATTTCAACCCCTTGTCCGCCGGGCGGCTACGGGTTGACGGCGAACGGGGAGGTCGCGCGTATGGAGCGGCGCTCCGCCACTTTTCGGACGGTCGATTAACCGGCCGCCCAGGCTTCCATTCGCCGATGGCGTATCAAGGCTGATCTTTCAACTATTCCGGTGAAGGCGGCCGGCTCGAAAGGGGCGGGCGGCCCGCGGGAAAGGGCGTCCGGCCTGCGGGAAAGGGGCGGGACCGGCATCCTCCGCCGGGACGGCCGGCCCCGCCCGGCGGGTCATCCCTTGACGGTCAGTAGCGGCCGCAGCTCGACCACCGGGTCCGCGACGCCGGCCCGTTCGAGGCTGGACACGACCGGGCCGATGTCCTTGTACACCCACGGCGCCTCCTGCTTGAGGTCGCGCCGCCAGGCGGCCATGACGTCCGCGCGGCGGGTGACCGCGGGGTCGCGGTGGTCGAGGGGCGTGACCACGCGGAACCCGGTGAGGAACGCGTCGAGTTCGGCGTCGCCGGCCCGGGACGCCGCGCCGCGCGGAACGCGGCGGCCGGCGCCGTGGCACGCGCTGGCCAGCGTCCGCGGGTCGCCGCGCCCCCGCAGCACGTAGCTGGCCGCCCCCATCGACCCGGGCACGATGACCGGCTCGCCCCACATCGCGTACGGCCCGCCCGCCGTGTCGGCGTACCCGCCCGCGGGCGTCGCGCCCTTGCGGTGCACGACCGACCCGTCGTCGTGCCGCCACAGCAGGTTGTGCGGGGCGTCGTAGACCAGGTCGCCGGTGAGGTCGCCGCACTCCGCGGCGAGGCCCTGGCGCAGCATGAGCGAGAGGAAGAACCGGTTGCCGACCGCGAAGTTGGCGGCGTTGCCGAACGCGTCGAGGTAGCGCCGCAGCGCGGCCTTGTTCCGCTCGCCGAGCAGGATGGGAAGGATCTTGTTGTCCGGCAGCGGGACGGACGCGGGCCACGCCTTCCTCGCCCGCTCCAGGCCGTCGGCGTTCGCCTGGTGCCCCAGCGACAGCGAGCCGCTGTGCACCATCAGCACGACCTGCCCGGGCTCGAACCCCCAGGCGTAGGCGGCCTGCCGGTCGTGGACCGACGCGACGTACTGCAGTTCGGCGAAGTGGTTGCCGCCGCCGACGCTGCCGATGATGCTGTCGTAGCTGGTCCCGCCCGCACTGTCGATCCAGTCGCGGAACGGCTCGGCGGTCGTGACCGGGTACCGCTCGCCGTGGATCCGGCCCGGCCGCACGTCCTCGGGCCGGTACTGCGACCAGATGCCGCTCGCGGGATCTCCCGGCGCCGCGAGCAGGCCGGGCAGCCCGTCGCGCAGCAGGGCCTCCCGCTGGAGCCCCGACAGCGCGATCCGCCGGCCGCCCTCGAAGAACAGGTGCCGCAGCCGCCCTTCCAGCGCGTCCAGCCGGGGACGGACCTGGTCGACGGTGAGCGAGGTCGTCTCCAGGCGCATGCCGCAGTTGATGTCGTTGCCGACCGCCTGCGGGATCAGCGCGCCGCTGGTCCGCAGCACGGTGCCGATGGGGATCCCGGCGCCCTTGTGGAGGTCCGGAGTGAGCGCGACGCGGTCGATGACCGCGCCCGGGTGCCCGGTCGCGTCGGCGAGCCGCGCCAGGGTGCCGGCGGTTTCGAGCACGGTGAGGATCTCGTCGATGGCGCTGGGCTCTATCGGCACGTCGGCGCCGGCGCAGATCTCGACGGGGATGTCCCACCGGTTGGGGAGACGGAGCCAGCCGTCGTCCATGCGGACGAGGCGGGAATCCTGCGGGGACGCGGTCATGGGCTTTCCTTGGTGGCTGCTGGATTTCGGGCATGGGTCTCAGACGTGATCGTCCAGAGCGGACGCACGGGACATCGCTCCGTGGGCGATGGACTCCCCGAGGTTCAGCAGCCGCGAGGTGGGACGAACATTAGCCGGGCCCGGCGGCCCGGCCAACCGGATTAGTCCGGTGGCACGCGAACGGCGGGGAGGCAGAGCCTCCCCGCCGCCGGGTCACTCAGAGCCGTCCTGACGACTCTGGATCACCGCCGCTCCTAAGGAGGCGACGAGGATCAGGCCGATCGCCGCCAGTCCCAGGGGGCCGGGGGCGGTGTGCGCCGCGACCATCCCCAGGAACGTTCCGAGGAGGGTTCGCAGCGGGGAGAGCATCACGGTCGTGGACGCGAGAAGCCCCCTGTCGAAGGCCCACACCATGACGACTCCGTTGAGAAGCGAGAGGACCATCCCGCTGCACGCGCAGATCAGCAGATACAGCCAGTAGCCGTCGGTGATGCCGGCCCAGTCGCTCTCGAACGCCAGCGCGCCCAGCCCGAGGACGACGAAGCAGGGGATGCCGGCGAGAGTGTTGATCTTCCCGCGGACATCCTTGCCGAAGACCTCCATCTTCCTGCTGTAGTAGGCGTAGGTGGCCGCGGTGAGGAACAGGGTTCCGAGTCCCAGCCCCCAGTCCGGAACGAGCAGGCCCAGCACCTGGATCCGCGGTATCGCGTCGGTGAAGGCTCGCCCGCCCGCGCCGCCGGCCGTGTCGGCGGACAGGAGCCAGATACCGAGCCCGGCCAGGACCGGCCACATGGCGGTCGAGTACCTCCCGCTCCTGGCGTCCCGCACGACCCTGGGGCCGATCAGGAAGATGGCACTGAACAGGAACGAGAGCGGCTGGAGGAGTTGCAACTGAACCCACCGCAAGCCGTTCTGGTAGGCCAGGTTGTTCACCCCCATGCTGAGGCCCAGCAGGAGGGACGGCATCCATACGGACCAGCGGCTTCGCAGCGACGGTCTGAAGAACACCCACATGACCGGCGTTCCGAAGAACACGGAGACGCAGGCCGCCGTCAGCGGCCCGACACTCTTGGTCACGCCCGTCAGCGCCAGGATGAAGCCGTTGGCGACACCCGCCGCGCTCGCGATCATGACCATCGCGAGCATTCCTTTGTCCGCAGCCCGGAGATCGCTCGACAGCGTCTCCAGGTATCTGCGGACGCCTGCGAGCAAAACTCGCGGGCGCCATTTCTTTTCCACCGGAACCCCTTTGTTTGTTGGGGCGCACAAAGGGATCCCGGAGGCGTTGGCCCCGGCCCTTCGTGCGCCCGCTTCCACGGACGACTGAAGAGCCGAGACGGCTTTTTCAGTTTTTATTTCGCGGCGATCTTATCAGGCGAGTGGAAGGGGGAACGGGAACCGTTTCCGTCCGAGAGGCCGCTCCGCCTCGCGCCGCCAGGGGCCGGGCGAACGCCGCCCGGGTGAACACGCCCCGGGTGCTCCGCGGCCGGTGCAGGGGGATCGCCGGAGGGGTCCTCGACGCCGATCTGAAGGGGCGGTGGAGGGCTGGGACCCCATGCGACTACGGAGTGCCATCGGAGGCGTCACGGGAAGTGACGACCTGGACGGCTAATGATCATGCAGCAGTGTGGGTGGTACCCCCTACCGGATTCGAACCGGCGCTACCGCCTTGAAAGGGCGGCGTCCTAGGCCGCTAGACGAAGGGGGCCCGTGGTGGCGGACTTGGTCGCCACTCGACTCGCCAAGTCTAGAGGACGCGGCGGGGCGGCGTGCAAACGGTTACCTCGGAGAGGTGGTGCGCGACGGGGTGACGGTCGGGGACGGGGTGCGGGACGGCCAGTCGGACGGGAACTCCGAGGGGAACGGGGACGTCGGGGACGCGGGCGGGGACGCGGCCGGGGGCTGGGGCGTGACGGGGCGGTCCGGGGCGGGTTCGAGGTGGCGTTCGATCTGGGCGGACGTGAGGCCGAGGCCGCCGAGGCGCAGGTCGTCCCAGCCCTGGAGGCGGTGGCTGGCACGGCTGAAGTAGAGGACGGACAGCTCGATGGGGGTGGGCTCCTCGTGTTCGAGGCCGCGCAGGCCGGCGCCGCCGGTGGAGCCTTGGACGAACAGGCGGGTGCCGGTGGGCAGGAGCTTGGTCGAGCGGGTGTGGGTGTGGCCCGCGAGGACCATGGGGGCGACGCCGGAGAAGCCTTCGCCCTCGGTGGGGTCGTGGGTGACGACGAGGTCGGGGAGCTTGCCCGCCTTGCGGAGCTCGTCGGCGTGCCTGAGGCCCTCGGCGCGGAGCTGGTCGGCGCCGACGTAGTCGTCGCGGGTGCTCTTGTCGGGGGTGAAGCGGGGGTCGCCGAGGCCGTACACGCGCAGGCCCGCGACCTCGCGGGTCTCACCGTCCAGGACGATGGCGTTCTTCTCCCGCCCGACGGCCTTCTGGGTGACCTTGGAGTCGTGGTTGCCGCGGACGTAGACGTAGGGGACCTTCAGGCCGGAGATCTCGTCGGCGAACTTGTCCTCGGGCTTGCTGCCGTGGTCCATCAGGTCGCCGCTGTCGATGATGAGGTCGACCTTGAACTGGGTGCTGACGGACTTGATCACGTTCCAGGCGGCGGGGTTGAGGTGGATGTCGGAGACGTGCAGGACGCGGATGGTGGAGGGGTCGGGCTCGTAGGTGGGGAGGGTGGAGGTGGTGGCGTACAGCTCGGAGACGTTGCCGACGAGGCGGGCGAGCTGGGCGCGGTAGGCGGAGAAGCGCTCGACGATGCTGCGGGCGTCGCCGACGACCTGGGGGGCGTTGGCGAGCAGGCCGGTGTAGCGGGGCTCGGCGATGGACTGGGGGTTGAACGTCCCCCAGGTGATGAGGGTGAGGGCGACGAGGCCGGCGGCGGCGGAGCCCAGGCCGAGCAGGGCGCGCCGCCAGGAGCGGAAGAGGGCCAGGGACGCGACGAAGCTCGTGGCCAGGCCGATGAGGACGGCGCGCAGGAGGAGCTCGGCGAGGCCGTGCCGGAGCTGGCCGGCGATCTGGTCGGTCAGGCGGTCGACCTCGGTGTCGTCCTCGATCAGCTTCTTGGCCTGGTCGGGGCGCAGGTCGGTGAGGCGGGCCTCCAGGGAGACCGGGCCCCCGTGGGTGTCGAGGCGGAGGGAGCCGAGCGGGGGCAGCTTCAGGGTCGTCCCGCCGTGCAGGGACGGGTGCAGGGTGAGCTGGACGTCCGCGGGGCCGACGGGGGTGACGTAGCTGCCGCCGGCGAGGAGGCCGAGATAGCCTCCGGCGAGGCCGACGACGATGACGAGGGAGAACCGCGTCCAGCGGCTGGTGAGGACGGGCCGGGCGCGGCGG
Organism: Actinomadura sp. NPDC000929; assembly: GCF_040492065.1. Taxonomy (NCBI): domain Bacteria; kingdom Bacillati; phylum Actinomycetota; class Actinomycetes; order Streptosporangiales; family Thermomonosporaceae; genus Actinomadura; species Actinomadura sp. NPDC000929. The sequence continues at coordinate 62,651 of NZ_JBEUPA010000002.1, forward strand.
GTGACGGGCGAGCAGGCGGCGCGGGCGCGCGCGGCCTGTGCGCGCACGGCGGCGAGGGCCTGGGTCGACGCGGCGCGGACCTTGGGCACGTGTTCCCCTTCTGTCGAGCAGAATGACCAGTGTGATGGAGTTGTCGCGAGAGGCGTTCGAGGACCTCGTGGCGGAGGCTCTCGACAGTGTGCCGCCGGAGCTGACCGCCCACATGCGCAATGTCGTCATCGTCGTGGAGGACGACGCGCCCGAGCGCGGCCTTCTCGGCCTGTACCAGGGCATCCCCCTCACCGAGCGGGGCGACTGGTACGGGGCCGTCCTGCCCGATCACATATCGATCTACCGCCACGAGATCCTCCGGATCTGCGACACCGCGGAGGACGTTGTGGAAGAAGTCCGGATAACAGTCGTACACGAGATCGCGCACCACTTCGGGATCAGCGACGAGCGACTGCACGAACTCGGATATTGATCAGGGAAATGCGCACTGTAGGTCACGCGACTGCCACGCAGCGTGAGTTAATAGGGGAGGGCGCCCGGCACCGGGCGGGCTGAACTGGAGCGTGCGTGGCGGGAAGGCAGACCGGCCGGCATCGTCGTCCGCCGGATGAGCAGGCGACCTACCGCGAGGTGTTCGCGGTGGGCGAGTTCCGCGCTCTCTGGCTCGCGCAGGCCCTGTCGTTCGTCGGCGACCAGCTCGCGCAGGTCGCGCTGGCCGTGCTCGTGTACGACCACACCAGGTCGACGCTGCTCACGGCGTTGATGTACGCGCTGACCTACATCCCGCCGATCGTGGGCGGGCCGGTGCTGTCCGGCCTCGCCGACCTGTTCCCGCGCCGGACGGTCATGGTCGTCTGCGACGTCCTGCGGGCCGGGCTGGTGGCGGTGATGGCGCTCGTGCCGATGCCGGTCGCGGGGCTCGCGGGGCTGGTGTTCCTGACGGTGCTGCTGGGGACGCCGTTCTCCGCCGCCCGCGCCGCGGTCATGCCGGACGTGCTGGAAGGCGACCGATATGTGGCGGGCTCGGCGATCGCGAGCGTCACCCAGCAGATCACGCAGGTCCTGGGCTTCCTCCTGGGCGGCGCGGCCGTCGCCGTCGTCGGGACTTACGAGGCCCTCGGGCTGGACGCGCTGACGTTCGGCGCGTCCGCCGTCGTGCTGATCGGCGGGCTGCGGCGGCGGCCCGCGCAGCGGAGCAGGGAGCCCCAGTCGCTCGGGCTGTGGCGGGGGACGCGCGACGGCGTGCGGCTGGTGTTCGGCGATCCGGTGCTGCGGTCGCTGGTGCTGTTCGCGTGGCTGTGCGCGTTCTACGTGATCCCCGAGGGCCTGGCCGTCCCGTACGCGGCGACGTTCGGGGGCGGGGCGGTGACGGCCGGGCTGCTGCTGGCGGCGATGCCGGCGGGCATGGTGGTGGGGTCGCTGATGTTCAGCCGGTTCGTCCGTCCGGCGAGCCGGCTCCACGTCATGGGCTGGATGTCGATGCTGGCGTGCCTGCCGCTGATCGGCGCGGGCGCGCATCCGCCGCTGTGGTGCGTCGTCGTGCTGTGGGCGCTGTCGGGCGTCGGCGGCGCCTACCAGCTCGCCGCCAACACCGCGTTCGTGGGGGCGGTGCCCGCGTCGGGGCGGGGGCAGGCGTTCGGGCTCGCCCAGTCCGGCATCCTCGCCGGTCAGGGCGTCGGCATCCTCGTCGGCGGCGCCGCCGCCCAGGTGCTGGGGCCGGAGACGGTGGTGGCGCTCGCGGGCGTCCTCGGCCTGTCGGCCGCCGCGATCCTCACCCTGGGCTGGAACCAGGTCCGCGGCGGCGTCGTCGCCGGGACGCGCGAGCACGTCGAACCCGTCGTCGTCACCCCCTCCGCCGGGGGCGGCGACGAGCTGTCCGGCATCCCGGCGTCCTAGGCGTGGGTGCGGTTCTTGTTGACCGCGTCCTTCGTCTTCTGCACCGCGTCCTGGACGGTCGGGGAGTCGCTCGCCTTCTTGAACAGGTCCTCGGCGACCGACTTCTGCGCGCCCTCCTCGGGGATGAGGAGCCACGCGATCGCGTAGAGCGCGACGCCGGCGCCGCCGAAGATCGTGAAGATGGCCAGGCCGAGCCGGAGGATGTTGGGGTCGACGCCGAGGAACCGGCCCGCGCCGGAGCACACCCCGGCGACCATGCGTCCCTCGTGCGTGCGGCGGAGTTGCCTGCCCGTGGTCTTGTCCATGTCCATGCCTCGATCATGCCCAGCGAAAGGTAACTCTGACATCCGGATTCGCCCTGATTCATCCCTGATCGCACCCCTGCCCGGTCAGGGTCGGCCCAGCGACGTACCCTCGTCGCGGACGGCCCCGGACGGAGGAGACCCCGCATGGACGTGCTGCGCGTAGACGACCGGCTCACCGACGAGGAGCGGATGGTCCGCGACACCGTGCGCGCCTTCGTGGCGGAGAAGGTGGCGCCGCACCTGGCGGCCTGGTTCGAGGACGGGACGTTCCCCGCGCGCGAGCTGGCCCCCGAGCTGGGCAAGCTGGGCCTGCTCGGCATGCACCTGGAGGGCTACGGCTGCGCCGGGACGAGCGCCGTCGCCTACGGGGTGGCGTGCCGGGAGCTGGAGGCGGCCGACTCGGGGCTGCGCAGCTTCGTGTCCGTCCAGGGCTCGCTGGCGATGGCGGCGATCCACAAGTACGGGTCGGAGGACCAGAAGAACGAGTGGCTGCCGAGGATGGCCGCGGGGGAGGCGATCGGCTGCTTCGGGCTGACCGAGCCCGACCGCGGCTCCGACCCCGGCGACATGCTCACCCGCGCCGTCCGGGACGGCGCCGGCTGGGTGCTGGACGGCGCCAAGATGTGGATCACCAACGGTTCGATCGCCGACGTCGCGGTGGTGTGGGCGCGCACCGACGACGGGATCCGCGGCTTCCTCGTCCCCAAGGGCACTCCGGGGTTCACCACGAGCGACATCCACCGCAAGCTGTCGCTGCGGGCATCGGTCACCTCCGAGCTGGTGCTGGACGGCGTGCGCCTGCCGGAGTCGGCGATGCTGCCCGGAGTGAAGGGCCTGAAGGGCCCGCTCGGCTGCCTCTCGGAGGCCCGGTACGGGATCCTGTGGGGCGCGGTCGGGGCCGGGCGGTCCTGCTACGAGGCGGCCGTCGACTACGCCAAGACCCGCGTGCAGTTCGGCAAGCCGATCGGGTCGTTCCAGCTCACGCAGGAGAAGCTCGCCTGGATGGAGGTCGCACTCGGCCAGGCGGGCCTCGTCGCCCTGCACGTCGGGCGGCTGAAGGACGAGGGGAACGCGACCCCGCAGCAGGTCTCGTTCGGCAAGCTCGCGAACGTCCGCGCCGCGCTGGACGTGGCCCGGGAGGCCCGCACCGTCCTCGGCGCCAACGGGATCACGCTCGAATACCCGGTGATCCGGCACATGAACAACCTGGAGAGCGTCCTGACCTACGAGGGCACCCAGGAGGTTCACCTGCTGACCCTCGGGAAGGCCGTCACCGGGCTGGACGCCTTCCGTTAAGCAGTGCTCGACCCCTCCGCGTAGGGTTAATCACTGGACGTCCTGTATCCGACCTGGGCAGACTCGCCCGGTCAAGCGATCTACACGAGGGAGCGGCATGAGAGTCGGCATCGTCGGGGCCACCGGACAGGTCGGGGCCAAGATGCTCGAGATCCTGGCCGAAAGAGGATTTCCGGTCGACGAGCTGCGGCTCTTCGCCTCCGCGCGCTCCGCGGGCCGCAGGCTCCCGTGGAACGGCGGCGAGGTCACCGTCGAGGACGCGGCGGCCGCCGACTACACCGGGCTCGACATCGTGCTGTTCTCCGCGGGCAAGACCACGTCCAAGGAACTGGCGCCGAAGGTCGCCGCCGCCGGAGCCGTCGTGATCGACAACTCCTCGGGCTGGCGGATGGACCCGGACGTCCCGCTGGTCGTGGCGGAGGTCAACCCGCACGCCGCGAGGCAGCGCCCGAAGGGCATCATCGCCAACCCGAACTGCACCACGATGGCCGCCATGCCGGTGCTGCGCCCCCTGCACGCCGAGGCCGGGCTGACCGCCCTCGTCGTCTCCACCTACCAGGCCGTCTCCGGCAGCGGCCTCGCCGGCGTCGCCGAGCTGCACGACCAGGCCGCCAAGACCGTCCAGACCGCCGACCGGCTGACCCACGCCGGGACGGCCGTGGAGTTCCCCGAGCCGTCGGTCTACGTGCGCCCGATCGCGTTCAACGTGCTCCCCATGGCGGGCTCGATCGTCGACGACGGCCTCGCCGAGACCGACGAGGAGCAGAAGCTCCGCAACGAGAGCCGCAAGATCCTTGAGCTTCCGGACCTGAAGGTCTCGGGCACCTGCGTGCGCGTCCCCGTGTTCACCGGCCACTCCCTGCAGGTCAACGCCCGCTTCGAGCGCCCGCTCAGCCCCGAGCGCGCCAGCGAGCTGCTGGCGGGGGCGCCCGGCGTCGTCCTCTCGGACGTCCCGACGCCGCTCCAGGCCGCCGGCCAGGACCCCACCTACGTGGGCCGCATCCGCCGCGACGAGACCGTCGAGAACGGCCTCGCCCTGTTCTGCTCCGGCGACAACCTGCGCAAGGGCGCGGCCCTCAACACCGTCCAGATCGCCGAACTGGTCGCCGCCGAGGGCTAACGGCGCCCCCGCACCTCCAGGGTTTCGAGAAGGGCGGCGGTGCTCCGCGCGATCTCCTCCACGGCCCGGTCGAACGCCTCCGCGTTATGCGAGGCGGGCGCCCGGAACCCGGAGATCTTGCGCACATACTGGAGCGCCGCCGCCCGCACGTCCTCGTCGGTGACGTCGTCGGAGTACGGCGGTCGAAGCGTCTTGATACTGCGGCACATGACTCAAGTCTGCCCCGCCCCACCGACAACCCGCACCGTGCCGCCAGGCAGGCGAGGCGATTCCGTCGCTGTGCCCTCCCCCGCCGGGCCAGAGGCCAGGCGGAGGAGGGCACTGCGATCGACACAGCCTGCGGCTACTTGGTGATCTTGATGGTGTCGAGGCCGGCCTCGATGAGGCTGCCGGTTCCGTTGTCGGCGGCCTCGGCGACGATGCGGACGGTCTGGCCGGCGTAGGCGGAGACGTCCGCGGTCTGCGTCTGCCAGGAGCCGGCGCGGTTGGCCGCCGCTCCGGCCTGGTCGAGGACGGTCGTGGAGCCGTTCGGCCCGACGACCCGCACCCGCAGGTAGTCGTCGGTGGAGCTGTTGTTCAGGTGGGCGAGGTACCAGGAGAACGACAGCGTCTTCGAGCCGGCGGGCAGCGCGATCGCGGGCGACTGGACGGTGGTGGTGCCGCCGTCGAGGTCGTAGGTCCCGGCGTCGGTTCCGGCGGCCGCGCCCGTCACGAGCGCGCCGCTGCCGCTCGCGGCGGCGAGCTGCAGGTTGGTGCCGGAGTAGCTGGTCGGCTGCGGGGTGCCCCGCTCCCAGCGGCCCGCGGTGGCGGTGTCGGTGCCGTTCGGGTTGGTCGTCCAGCCGGTGCCCGATTCGAGGTCGTCGGTGAAGACGGTGTCGCCGGGCGGTTCCGTGGTGCCCCCGTCGCCGCCGAGCGTCCAGACGGCGTGGGCGATGGCGTCGGCGTTGCGGTCGAGGGCGGTGTCGTCGATGTTGGACGTGGTGTCGCAGGACGAGTGGTAGCAGCGGTCGAACGCGACGCCGGCCTGGCCGCCCCACAGCTGCGCCTGCTGCGTCGTCTTGCGTCCCTCGGCGCCGGTGAACAGGCCTCCGGCGGCGATCCCGTACCGGATGAACGGCCCGTAGTCGGAGCGTCCGTCGAACGCGGTGTCCTGGACGGGCACGTTGATCGACTGGAAGTGGGCGCGCAGCGTCTGCTCGATCTCGGCGGATCCGGCGGGGCCGCCGCTGCCGCTGGAGCCGTCGCCGTCGTAGGCGAAGTAGCCCGGGTTGGGGGAGCCGACCATGTCGAAGTTCAGATAGCCCTTGATCTTCGACCGCTCGGTGGAGGCGAGGTTGTTGACGTAGTTGGTGGAGCCGACGAGGCCGAGCTCCTCGGCGCCCCACCAGCCGAACCGCAGGTGCCGCTTGGGCGCGTACTTCTCGCGGGCGATGGTGAGGGCGATCTCCAGGTTCGCGGCCGAGCCGGAGCCGTTGTCGTTGATGCCGGGCCCGGCCGTGACGCTGTCGAGGTGCGCGCCGGTCATCAGGACGTTGTTCGTGTCGCCGCCCGGCCAGTCGGCGATGAGGTTGTAGCCGGTGGAGCCGTTGTAGGTGAACGACTGGACGCTGGTCTGGTAGCCGGCGGCGTCCAGCCTGCCCTTCACGTAGTCGATCGAGGCGCGGAAGCCGGGGCGGCCGTGGGCGCGGTTGCCGCCGTTGGCGGTGGCGATGCTCTGCAGCTGGGACAGGTGCGCCTTGACGTTGGCGAGCGAGATGTCGGGGGCGGCCAGCGGGGCGGGCGCGGCCGCGGCGCCGGACGGGGCGAGCAGGGCCGACGCCGCGAGGGCCGCCGCGCCCAAGCTCGCGATCATGCGCGATCTCATGCGTTCCTCCAGGTAGGGCGCGGCCCGCGACGGGGGAGCGGGCCCCGTCGCGGGCCGCGGGCGGGGGGCGGTCAGGCCTTGGTGATGGTGACGTTGTCGATGCCGGCCTCGACGAGGCTGCCGGTTCCGTTGTCGGCCGCTTCGACGAGGATGCGGACGGACTGGCCGGCGTAGGCGGACAGGTCGTACGTCGCCGTCTGCCACGCCCCGGCCTTGTTGGCCGCGGCGCCGCTCTGGTTCAGCACGGTGCTCGACCCGTTCGCGCCGACGACGCGGACGCGCAGGTAGTCGTCGGTCGAGCTGTTGTTGAGGTAGGCGAAGTTCCAGGAGAACTTCAGCGAGAGGGTGCCGCTCGGCAGGCTGATCGCCGGCGACTGGACGCTGCTGACGCCGCCGTCGAGGTCGTAGGTTCCGGCGTCGGTTCCGGCGGCCGCGCCCGTCACGAGGGCGCCGCTGCCGCCCGCGGCGGCGAGCTGCAGGTTGGTGCCGGAGTAGCTGGTCGGCTGCGGGGTGCCCCGCTCCCAGCGGCCCGCGGTGGCGGTGTCGGTGCCGTTCGGGTTGGTCGTCCAGCCCGTCCCGGACTCGAAGTCGTCGGAGTAGACGGAGCCGGGCTGGCCCTGCCCGACGGTCAGCGTGTAGGTGGCCGTGCGGTCGACGGACGCGCCGTCGGCGAGCACGGTCAGCCGGTAGGTGCCGTCAGCGGTCCCGGCCGGGACGGTGACGGTCATCGTGGACGACTGCCCCGAGGTGATCGTGGATGGGGAGAACGTCGCGGTCGGGCCGGACGGGCTGCTCGTCGCCGACAGCGAGATCTGCTGGGCGGTGCCGCCCGTGGTCTGGGTGGCGACCGTGGCGGTCGCCGTCCCGCCCGCCTGGGCGCTGCCCGAGCCGGGGCTCAGCGTGACCGAGAAGTCGTTCTGCTGGGTGCCGCAGGCCGCCTCGCCGCTCTGCGCGGGAACGTTGATCGCGCTCCACGCCGCCTTCACCGCGTTGCACTCGGTGGCCGAGCCGGGGAACAGCTGCAGCGCCGCGTTGATCGTCTCGACGCGGGCGCGGGCGTGGCTCCAGCTCGTCACCTTGCGGTTCAGGCCGCCCATGAAGATCTGGCCGGCCTTCTGGATGCCGATGCCGGTGACGGTGGAGTTGTTGCAGGTGGGGCTGGTCGGGTTGCCGTTGCTCGGGTTCGAGCCCTCGGCGAGCAGGTAGAACCAGTGGTTCTGCGGGCCGGCGGCCGCGTGCACCTCGGTGCTGGGGATCGAGGACGAGTAGCAGTTCGGGTCGCCCAGCGCGGACGGGTTGTACATGTTGCGGATAGGGCCCTGGCCGACCAGGTCGACCTCCTCGCCGACCAGGTAGTCCGGCGGGTCGAGGGTGGCGGGCTCGTTCATGTAGTGCTCGGTCAGCGCGCCGAAGATGTCGCCGGCCGACTCGTTCATCCCGCCCTTCTCGTTCCCGTTGCCGCCGCTGTCGCCGCCGGGCGTGGTGGTGAAGACGGCGTGGCCGTTCTCGTGGCCGACGACGTCGACCGAGGTGGCCTGCTTGGTGCCGGCCTGGTTGTGGCCGAAGTTGGTGTAGCTGCCGTTCCAGTAGGCGTTGACGTCGCTCAGGCCGACGCGGAGCGGGAAGCCGCCGCCGCTGCCGTTGATGCCGTTGCGGCCGAGCCAGGAGCCCAGCATGTCCCATTCCTTCTGGACGGCGTAGAGCGCGTCGACGCAGGCGGTCTCCAGGTCCGTGCCGCTGCCGCTGCCCCAGGCGCTGTCGGTGCCGGTGTAGGCGGAGCCGTTCTGGCCGCCGCACCGGATGCCGGAGCGCTGCGGGTCGGTCATGGACGTGGCGGCGGTGCTGAGGTCCACGGTGCCGTGGTAGTAGCTGCGGTCGTCGGCAGCGTCCCGGACCTCGTCGTAGGTCTTGACGACCTTGCCGCTCTTGGCGTCGACGAACACGTGCAGCTTCGTCGGGGCCTTCTTCTGGGTGCCGCTGACGACGGTCTCGTAGACGAGCCGTCCCGCGCCTTCGGCGAGCACCGTCAGGCGGGGCGTGGAGGCGGTCTCGACCTTGGACACGCGGGCGCGCGAGGTCCTGGCGGCCTCCGCCTCGCCGACCGATGCCCTGGTCGACACGTCGAGCGTGCGGGTCTGGTCGACGGAGGTGCTCAGCACGCCGCCGCTCGCGTTGGTGGTGACGACGAAGTCGCCGCCGTAGACGGGCAGGCCGTCGTAGGTGCGCTCGTAGGCCACGTACTGGAGGCCGCGCAGGCCCGAGGTGACCCCGCGCCGGACGATCTTGTCCTTGGGGGCCTTCTTGAACGCGGCGGGCTTCGCCGCGACCAGGCGGTCGGCCGAGGCGGCGGCGACGGCGCGGGGGTCCGGCTTGGCCGGGGCGCCGGGGGCGGTGCGGGGTGTCGCACCTGAGGCGGGCGAGGACATCGCCACGGCGAGGCCGACGGACAACGCCGCCGCCCCGATCGCGGTCTGGTGTCGCACGGGGGTGCTCCTTCCACGTGCCGGGCGGGCGGAGGGGGTGGGCACGTGGAGGCCCTTGTAAGAGCGCTCCATGAACCGCCGCCCGCCCGGCGGGGGGTTTGGATGGGGGACTCATCCGGATGAGCTGACCCGAAGTGCACCCTGGTTGGAGAAAGGTGTCAATAAATCCATTTGGTTCTGGATTTTCAATCCTGCCGGGCGCCTCTCTGAAATCCATTGAATTCCGTGGCGGAGCAGCGCGAACGGGCCGGGCCGGGAGATCGGCCCGGCCCGGCGGGCAGGGAACCGCGAGGGCGGCGCGCGCGTTGAGACGCCGGCCGCCCGGCGGGGTCGGTCAGGGGGCGATGCGGCGGCAGAGCCAGGAGAGCGCCAGGGGGTAGCGGTAGTCGATGCCGCCGTGACCGGCGTCGAACAGCTCGAAGTGGATCGCGTCCTCGGCGACGCCGGCGTCGAGCAGCGCCCGGTGGAACGCCTGCGCGCCGATGTCGAGGTACCACTCGTCGCGCGTGCCGCCGTCGATCCAGATCGCCCGCTGCGAGCGCATCGCCTCGGCGTGCTCCGGCACCATCCGCACCGGGTCCCAGGCGAGCCAGCGCTCCCACACCCGCGGCCGGAGCACGCCGGTGACCGGGTCGAACGGCAGCTCGGGCGTGCCGTCCTCGCGCGCGGAGTAGCACGCGGCCATGCCGAGGATGTTGAGCAGCTCCATGTCCTCGGGCTTGGTGAACGAGGTGCGGCCGTTGAAGTCGTCCCACCAGCGCAGGATGTCGCCGTCGTACTTGCGCAGGTGCCGGACGCACTTGGGGAACTCGGTCAGGTAGCAGTACTCGAACAGGGCGTCGCCCGCGTGCGTCGCGAGCGCGCCGAACAGGTCGGGACGGAGCATCGGCGTGATCATCGCGCCGTAGCCGCCGCTGGACTTGCCGCTGATCGCCCGGTGCTCGGGCGCGTCGAGCGTCCGGTAGTGGCCGTCCACCCACGGGACGATCTCGTCGCAGATGTAGGAGTGGTAGCGGCCGGTGCCGGGGGAGTCGACGAACTGGCTGCCGCCGTGCGCCGTCCAGGCGTCCACGAAGACCACGATCGCGGGCGGTGCCTCCCCGGAGGCGAACACCTCGTCGGCCGTCTCGGGGAAGGGCCGCCGGTAGGGCGTCCGGTTCCGCCAGATCCCGACATGGCCGGTGAAACCGGTGATCACGTAGACGCTGGGGTAGCGGCGGTCGGGTTCGTCGTCGTAGCCCGGCGGTACGTACACCAGCACCGGCCGCTCGTGCGGGTCGTCCAGCGGGTTGCCGCGCAGCAGCTCGCTGCTGACGACGTGGTCTTCGAGGCGGCCGGCGAGATCGGCGGACCACGGCTGCATTGCGTACTCCCTCGTCGCAAGCGGATGATCACCTTGACGCTAACCCATGGCCGGGACGGCGGGACGGGGCCGCCGCCGGGCGCGGGTGTCACAACGCGGCCGCGTTCTCCGTCCCTCTGGGGAAGGAAGGGGACAGATATGACCGACAACGCCGCACTGCTGCGGGACCTGCACCGTCCGGGCGAGCCGCTGCTGCTGCCCAACGTGTGGGACGCGGGGAGCGCGAAGATCGTTCAGGAGGCCGGGTTCCCGGCCCTCGCCACCGCGAGCGCCGCCGTGTCCGCCATGCTCGGCTACCCCGACCACGAGGGGGCGCCCGTGGAGGAGATGCTCGCCGCCGCGGAGCGCGTGATCCGCGCGGCGACCGTCCCCGTCACCGTGGACGCCGAGGCCGGGTACGGGCTGCAGCCGGGGGAGCTGGTCGAGCGGCTGCTCGCCATCGGCGCGGCGGGCTGCAACCTGGAGGACACCTACGCCGGGGAGCTGGCCGAGCCGGAGGCGCAGGCGGAGTACATCGCGGCCGTCCGGGAGGCGGCCGGCGACGCCCTGGTGATCAACGCCCGCGCCGACACGTTCGTGGCGAAGCTCCCGGACCCGGTCGAGTCCGCGATCGCGCGGGGACGGCTGTACCTGGAGGCGGGCGCCGACTGCGTGTACCCGATCGCGGCGCCGCCGGACGCCGTCCCGGCCCTGGTCAAGGGGATCCCGGGCCCGGTCAACGCGAACAACTTCCCGGGCACGTCGCTCGCGGAGCTGGCGGAGATGGGCGTCGCGCGCGTCTCCTACGGCCCGATGCCGTACCTGCGCGCGCTGGACTCCCTGAAGGAGTTCGCGGGCCGTGTCCTGGCGATGGAGAATCCCTACGCCTGACCGGGCCGCCCGCCGCACGGACGTTCGGCCTCGGCCTCCGTGCGGGCCGCGTGTGAGGGCGCTCTCTTCCCGGGCGCCTTGCAAGTGCGCACTTACGATGGCACAGTGAGACGAAATTCGACTCGTTGTATCAATCGTGGGCGCAGGCGCGAGCCCGTACGGAGGTGGGGCCGGCATGACCGCGACCGTGGAGGAGACGCCGCCGAAGGTCGTCCTGGACTCGATCAGCGGGGTGGCCCTGGCCGCCGCCGCGTCCAACGTCGTCATGCAGCTCTCCCGCCTCCCCATCGGGCACGGCGTCGCGGAGAGCACGGTCGACAGCGGCCGCGTCGACAAGCACCCGGTCAAGCGGGCCCGCACCACGCTCAGCTACATCGCCGTCGCCATGCTCGGCACCGAGGCCGAGCGCGAGGCCATGCGCCGTGAGGTGAACCGCGCGCACCGGCACGTCCGCGCGAAGGAGCCCGTCGCCTACAACGCGTTCGACCGCGACCTCCAGCTGTGGGTCGCCGCGTGCCTCTACGTGGGCGTCGAGATGATCTACACGATGCTGTACGGGACGCCGTCGCGCGACCAGGCCGCCGACCTGTACCGGCACGGCGCCCGCTTCGGCACCACCCTCCAGGTCACCCCGGACATGTGGCCGCCGGACCGGGACGCCTTCGAGGACTACTGGCGGGCGGGCCTGGCGAAGATCGAGATGGACGACGTGACCCGCGGCTACCTGCGCGACCTCGCCGAGATGCGCTTCCTGCCCGCGCCCGTCCACCGGACGTTCGGCCGGTTCCACCGCTTCCTGACGATGGGCTTCCTTCCCCAGCCCTTCCGCGACGAGCTCGGCTTCCCGTGGACGCCCCGCGACCAGGCGCGCTTCGACCGCTTCGTCCGCGTGCTGGCGGTGAGCAACCGGGCCCTGCCGCGCCCGGCCCGCGAGTTCCCCTTCAACCTCTACCTGCGCGACGTCCGCCGCCGCCTCAGGACCGGGCGCCCGATCGTCTGACCCCCCGGCGCCCGGGTCAGCGGCGCGCCGTGATGCGACGCCCCTCCGGAGGGCCGCCCGTCCGTCGAGGAAGTCTCCATGCTGGGCGCCCTCGCCCGCGTCCCCTGACTCGCCGGCTCAGGCGCGCGCCTTGGTCACGGCGGTGACGAGCTCCTCGACGTCCGCGAGCGTGGTGCGGTGGCTGATGACGCAGGCGCGCAGGGCGGCGCGCCCGTCCAGCCGGACGGGGCTGATCCACGCTCGCCCGCTCCCCACGACCGCGCGGGCGAGCGCGTCGTGGCGCTCCCACGTCCTGTCGGCCGGGTCGGCGAAGCACACGACGGGCAGCGGGGTGTCGTTGACGATCTCCCAGCCCGCGGCGGCGAGCCCCTCGCGCAGCGCGTCCGCCAGGCCGGCGTCGCGTTCGAGCTGCTCGGCGTAGCCCGCGCGGCCCGCGACGGCGAGGCTGAGGAACAGCTTGAGCCCCATGAACCGCCGCGACCACTGCTGGCTCGACGTGTAGGGGTCGACGGTGCCGTGGATCTCGTCCGGCATGTAGGACGTGGTGACCCGGAAAGTCTCCGCCAGGCCGCCGGCGTCCGTGCCGAGCAGCGCGCCCGCGCCCATCGGGACGCTCAGCCACTTGTGCGCGTCGAGCGTGATCGAGTCGGCGCGCTCGATGCCGTCCAGCGCGGGCCGCAGCCGGTCCGACAGGGCCGCGGCGCCTCCGTAGGCGGCGTCCACGTGCAGGCGGAGGCCGCGGTCCGCGCAGAGGTCGGCCAGGTCGTGCAGCGGGTCGATCGCCCCGGCGCCGGTGGTGCCGGCGGTCGCGACGACGAGGAACGGCAGGTCGCCGCGCGCGCGGTCGGCGGTGACCAGCTCGGCCAGCCGGGCGGCCTCCATCCGCAGCCCGGGCCCGGTCGGGACGAGGCGCACGGCCTCCCGCCCGATCCCGGTCGCGTGCGCGATCTTCAGCCAGGCCAGGTGGCTCTCGGCCGACGCGTACAGGACCGGGCGGCCGGGGAGCGCCCGCAGCCCCTTCTCGCCGTACTCGGGCCAGGTCCTGGTCAGCGCCAGCAGCACGGCCGTCAGGTTCGCCTCCGCGCCTCCGCTCGTGAACGACCCGGCGACCCGCTCCGGCGGGTAGCCGAGCCGCCCGCCCAGGAACCGCAGCAGGTGCGCCTCCATCTCCGCGGCGGCGGGCGCGTGCGACCACGCGGCCAGCTGAGGGTTGAACGCCGCCGCGAGCGTCTCGCCGACCACGCCCATCAGCGTCGGTGTCGGGTTGAACAGCCCGAAGTACCGGGGATGCGTGGTGTGGACGGTGGTCGCCCGCAGCAGCTCCGCGACCCCGTCGACCGCCTCGCGGGGCGGGACGGGACGGGTGAAGTCGTACGCGCCGATCGCCGCGCGCAGCTCCGCCACGTCCACGGGGGCGCTCACGTCCCGTCCGGCGATCCGTTCGCGCTCGTCCCGCAGCAGGTCGACGACCTGCCGCCACACGCGCTCGGCCGCTTCGGGGGGCGGGTCGAAGGAGGCTCGTCCAGAGGGGAAGTCGTCCATGCGTCCGAGCCTGGCGCGCGCCGCCCCCGGCCCCAAGTGGCAGAAGTGACCATCACCGCTAAATTAGTGACATGCACACACTCGCCGTCGCGGTCACCGAAGGGGTGCCGATCTTCGAGCTGGCGATCCCGTGCGAGGTGTTCGGGTACGAGCGCCCGGGGCTCGCCGACTCCTGGTACGACTTCCGCCTCTGCGCCGCCCCCGGCACTCGCACCGCCGCCGGGTTCGTCCCGCAGACCGGCCACGGTCTCGACGCGCTCGCCGACGCCGACACCGTCGTGATCCCCGCCTGCGCGAGCGTCGTCGACGAGCAGCCGCCGGACCTGGTCGACGCGGTCCGCGCCGCGCACGGCAACGGCGCCCGCATCGTCTCGCTGTGCACGGGCGCGTTCGTCCTCGCCGCCGCGGGGCTCCTGGACGGGCGCCCCACGACCACCCACTGGATGCACGCGGGCCAGCTGGCCGCCCGCCACCCGAAGGTGCTGGTGGACGCGTCCGTCCTCTACATCGACGACGGCGACGTTCTGACCAGCGCGGGCACCGCCGCAGGGCTCGACCTGTGCCTGCACGTCGTCCGCAACGACCACGGCGCCGCCGTGGCGAGCGCCCTGGCCAAGCGCCTGGTGATGCCCGCGCACCGTCCCGGCGGGCAGGCCCAGTACATCGCCGCGGCCGTCCCCCCGGCGGACGCGGACGAGCTGGGCCCGCTCCTCGACTGGGCGCGCGAGCGGCTGCACGAGCCGCTCACCGTCGCCGCCCTGGCGCGCCGCGCCAACGTCACCACCCGCACGCTGATCCGCCGCTTCCACGCCGCGACCGGCACGACCCCCATGGCGTGGCTGCGCGGCATCCGCGTCGACCGCGCGCGCGAACTCCTGGAGACCACGTCCCTCCCGGTCGACCAGATCGCCGAGTGCTGCGGCCTCGGCAGCCCGGCCAACCTCCGCCACCACTTCACCCGGGCGGTGGGCGTCCCGCCGACCGCCTACCGCCGCGCCTTCGCGCCCGTCCCCTGACCCGTCCCGCGCCGGGACGTCACGGTTCGAGCGCTCCGACGATCGCGATCTCCACCGGGGAGGCGGCCGCCGGACGCTCGACGCGGAGGGGCCCGGCGGGGGACAGCTTGGGCTGCGCCATGAAGCGGGGGTGCTCGCCGAGGTGCGGCTGCCCGGCGTGGACGAGGAAGGGGTGGCACAGGTAGACGTCGCCCGCGCGGCCCGTGGCGAGGGCCGTGGGGCGGTGGGCGCTGGCGGCGTCCGCGCGCCGGGCCAGTTCGCGCGCGTCCAGGCCGTCCTCGCCCTCGGGCGCCAGGACGCGGGCCGTGTCGCGGTGGGAGCCCGGGCGGAGGCGGGTGGGAGCGTCGTCCTCCCCGACGTCGGAGAACAGGAAGAACATCTGCAGGGCCCGGTCCTTCGACGCGATGTTCGCGCGCCAGGTCATGTAGTCGCCGGCGAGGGAGCCGGGGCCGGGGAAGCTGACGTCGACGTGCCAGCCGTCGACGACCGACGCCTCCGGGGAGGGGAAGCGGACGACGAAACCGCCGAGGCTCGTGCGCGGCGCCCAGCGTCCCGGCCCCACCAGGGCGTCGAAGGCGGCGTGCAGGCGCGGGGTGTTGGCGGCGGCGGCGAAGGGCGGCTGCGCGTAGTCGGGGCGCGAGGCGATGTTCGGCCACGTGGACGGGTCGCCGGGGTCCGCGTCCAGGTCCCGCCATACGGCCTCGCGGCATTCGTCCGCGAGGGTGCGGGGGAACGCGGCCTCGACGTGGACGAAGCCGTCGGCGACGAAGGCGGCCATCTGCGCGTCGGAGAGCATGAGCCCACGATGGCCGCCTCGGCGGCGTCGCCGCCAACGGTTTATCCGGGATCAGAAGACCGGGGCGCCGTCGCGGACGAGCCTCCAGTTCCCGACGTGGAACGTGGCGGGGTCGATGGTCCCCGCGGCGGACGCGTACTCGACGATCGCCTCGCGGATCGCCACCTGCGCGTTGTAGACGACCGGCGCCGCGGCGACGTGGGGGAAGCCGCCGCCGCCCGACTGGCGGTAGTTGTTGACCGCGACGACGAACTTCTGGTCGTCGGCGACCGGCGCGCCCTCGTAGGCCAGGCCGGTGATGCGCGAGCCCTCCGGCTTGGCGATGTCGACGTCGTAGGTGACGCCGGAGAACTGGTCGTAGTTGTAGTCGGGGCGGTTGTTCGCGTTCGTCCACGAGGCCGGGTCGACCGGGGCGCCGGGGTCGACCTGCTTGAAGTACCGGGCCGAGTACTCCAGGTACGCCTTGATCTGGGAGCCCGTCAGGATGCTCGCCAGCAGCGTGTTGTCGTAGATGTAGAGGCCCGCGATGTCGCGGATGGTGACCTTGCCGGCCGGGAAGGTCGCGGCGCGGCTGAACGGCGCGGCGATCGAGACGACCGGCAGCGACGCGTTCTCGGTGCCCGCGACCGCCTCCCTGACCTTCGCGGTCTGCACCTGGTGGACGTAGTCCAGGATCGCCGTGTCCTTCCAGCACGACTCCGCCGCCGACATCTCCTCGGTGGAGGTGGCGACCTCCTTGTTGACGTAGGCGACCACCGCGTCGTGCTGCTTCTTGACGAGGGTGACGAGCGCCGGGTCCTCCTCGACGGTGTTGCTGTTGACGGTCGTCGCGGACTTGCCGGTGACCGTCCAGCGGCCCCGCTCGTGGACGAGGGTGAGGTCGAAGACCGACAGGCGCTGGCCCCAGCACTTCGGCTCGCTCATCACGACCGTCCGGCCGGTGGCCTTGTTGGTGACGAACCGCTCGGGGATCTCCAGGTGCGCGTGCCCGAACAGGATCGCGTCGATGCCCGGGACCTGCTCGGCGACCAGGGCGGCGGCGTTCTCGACGGGCAGGGCGTCGCCGTAGGACGAGGTGCCGCTGTCGCCGGAGTGGGCGCTGACGACGACCACGTCGGCGCCCTTCGCGCGGATGACCGGGACCCAGCGCCGGGCCGTCTCCACGAGGTCCAGGAAGTCGAGCCTGCCGGAGACGTTGGCCTTGTCCCAGATCGCCACGCCCGGGTTGGTGAGGCCGAGCAGCCCGACGCGGATCGGCGGGTGCCCGGGGACCCGCATCGTCTTGATCATGTACGGCCGGTAGGCGGGGCGGCGGGTGCCCGCGTGGAGGGCGTTGGCCGCGAGCACCGGCGCGTCCATCTGCTCGATCCACCGGTTCAGGAACGGGATGCCGTAGTTGAACTCGTGGTTCCCGAGGGCCACGGCGTCGTAGCCGACGGCGTTCATCTGCCGCGCCATCGGGTGGGTCGCGCCCGTCCTGGTGATCGGCTCGACGGAGGCGTAGTAGAAGCCGAGCGGGGTGCCCTGGAGGGTGTCGCCCGCGTCGAAGAGCAGGGTGCGCTCGCGGCCGCGGTCGGCGCGGATCTCGTTCACCAGGCTCGACACGCGCGCCAGCCCGACGACGTTGCCGCCGCTGTCGCTGTACTCGGCGTCCTTGTAGTAGTCCCAGTCGACGGCGTGGCTGTGCAGGTCGGACGTGCCCATGACGGTGATCGTCACGGACCGGCCGCCGGCCGCGGCCCGCGCGGAGCCGGGCCATCCGGCCAGGGCCAGCGCGCTCGCGGCGGTGAGACCGCCGAGGACCTGCCGGCGGCTGACGTCCGGCACGCGGCACGAGCACCAGCGGGGCTCGGGGGCCTGGGGACTGTGGCGGTCCGGATTCTGCATGGCGCTCTCGTTCCTTCGGCGGAGGGGACGGCAGAACGATAGAGGCGCAGCTCACGATCGCTTTCGGCGAGATCCTCCGATCCTTGGACGGGTTCGTTGGCAGTCCTTGTGCACGGCGCCTGACCTGGGTCTATCTGATCTTGTGCCTGAGACGTGCGGACACCGCCCCGCGGCGGCCGGTAGCGTCCCACGGGCCAAGATCAACTCGACCGATCGGAGCTGTCCTTGCGGACGCGCGACAGGAAGACGACGGGAACCTGGCGGAGGATCGCCTGCGCGGCGGTGCTGGCCGGCGGGACGGTGCTGGTGGGCGGCGCGGTCGCCGCCCCGGCGGCGCACGCCGGCGAGCCGCCGCCCACCCCGAAGATCATCGGCGGGACGCCGGCCGACCAGGCGTACCCGTTCATGGCCTCCTTGGAGTACGAGCGGAACGGCAACCCCGACTCGCACCGCTGCGGTGGCGGGCTCATCGACAAGGAATGGGTGGTCACCGCCGCCCACTGCGTGACCCAGGCCGGCCAGAACGGGGCGCCCTTCTCGGTGATGGATCCGGGGCTTTTCCATGTCCGGGTCGGATCCGGTGACCGGACGCAGGGCGGCAGCATCGCCAGGCTCAAGGGGATCGTCGTCCACCCCGGCTACCGGTCCCTGGACGATCGTTCCGAGGGCAAGGACATCGCGCTCCTGCACCTCGACACCGCGGTGCCGCAGGCGCCCGTCCGGCAGGCCACGACCATCCCCGCTCCCGGGACGCCCGTCCGGCAGATCGGCTGGGGCTACACCTCCACGAGTGACGGCGATCCGAGCCGACTGCCCGTGCTGCTGCAGCAGCTCGACACGAAGGTGATCTCGCCGACCACCAAGAAGTGCCAGGTGGACGCGAACGGCGACGATTCGTGGGGCTACCGCGACCACGACATCTGCACCGACAATCCCGAGGGCGTCCGCGGTCCCTGCGGCGGCGACTCCGGCTCGCCGCTGCTGATCAAGGTAAAGGGCCGCTGGGTCATCACCGGGGTCGACTCCCGCGGCGTCGGTGACGTCTGCGGCGAGACGCCCGACCTGTACACCAGCGTCGGCCACTACCACCGGTGGATCGCCGGCGTCATCGGCTGATCTCGTCCTGCGCGAACGCCCGGCCGGGCTGTGCCCGGCCGGGCGTTCCGTCGTATCGGGGGTACCTCGTTTGCTGGGACGCGTGTCCGAAACCCGGCCGTCCGCGTGGTGTGGCCTGCGTCACAGTGGCGATCGGATGTCCCAGTAGCTAACCGCTTGAACGGCTTTGTGGCCTTTAAGTCACTATTGCCGTGTTTAGCGTTTCGTGTTCCTCTATTTAAGGCAATGTCTGATTGCGGACCGCCGCCGCCCGTTTCCGCGCCGCCGTCCGCCCGCCCGCCGTCGAGCCGCCCACCGAATCGCCCAGCCACCGAGCCGCCAGCCATCGAGCCGCCCCACGCCACGCAGCGACAGCGGAGGTCCGGATGCGCAAGGAGACGCTGGAGAGCTTCGTCCTCGGGGACGTCCTCCGGTCACAGGCGCAGGTTCACCGAAGACAGACGTTCCTCAGATTCCGCGACGGGGAGATCAGCTACGGGGAGGTCGACGCCGCCGCCGACCGGCTGGCCCGCGCGTTCTCCACCGCCGGCGTCGCGCGCGGCGACCACGTCGGCGTGATGCTCCCCAACTGCGCCGACTTCGTCCACGTCATCTTCGCGCTGGCGCGGCTCGGCGCCGTCGCCGTGCCGATCAACATCGCCTACCGGGGCGAACTGCTGCGGCACGTCCTGGACGGCTCCGACTCCCGGTGGCTGATCGTCGACGGGCCCTACGCCGAGCGGCTCGTCGAGATCGCCGGCCGCCTGCCCCGGCTGGAACGGGTCGTCGTGCGGGGCGCCGCGGAGGCCGGGGTGCTGCTCGACCGGCTCGGCAAGCCCGCGCGGGACATGTCCGCCCTCCCGGCCGGCGGGTCCGGGCCGGTGGAGGTGAAGGTCGGCTTCGGCGACATGCAGGCGATCATGTACACGTCCGGTACGACCGGGCCGTCCAAGGGCGCCATGGTCCCGCACGCGCTCGCGCTGACCTGCGCCTACGACTCGCTGGACTTCCTGGACCGCTGGGGCAAGACCGTCTACTGCCCGCTGCCGCTCTTCCACGCCGCCGCGCTGTGGGACGGCATGCTCTCGGCCCTGCTCGGCGGCGGCTCCATCGCGATCGTCGAGCGGTTCAGCGCGTCCAGGTTCTGGGACGACGTGCGCCGCTTCGACGCGCAGGTGTGCATGAGCGTGTTCTCGATGATCCCGATCCTGCTGAACCGCCCGCCGACGTCCCGCGACCGCGACCACCGGCTGGAGACGTTCTACATGGGCAAGTCCAACCTGGACGAGCCCCTGCGGGAGCGGTTCGGCGTCCGGTCGGTGGAGACCTACACCAGCACCGAGGCGGGCATCGCGACCGGCAGCCCGTACGGGGAGTGGCGGCTCGGGTCGTGCGGGCAGGCGCACGAGGAACGGTTCCAGGTGGCGGTCGTGGACGAGTGCGACCGGGAGGTCGGGCCGGGGGAGCCGGGCGAGCTGGTCCTGCGCCCGAAGCAGCCTTTCGTCCTCACCACCGGCTACTACGGCGACTGGGAGGCGACGACCCGCTGCTTCCGCAACATGTGGTTCCACACGGGGGACCGGGTGTGGCGCGACGACGACGGGTATTTCTACTTCCTCGACCGGATGAAGGACGCCATCCGCAGGCGGGGGGAGAACATCTCGGCCTTCGACCTGGAGACCGAGATCAACCGGCATCCGGCGGTGCTGGAGTGCGCCGCGATCGGCGTGCCCTCGGAACTGGAGGACGAGGACATCAAGGTGTCGGTCGTGGTGCAACCGGACACCGGGCTCGCCCCGGAGGAGCTGGTGGCCTACTGCGAGGAGCGGCTGCCGCGCTCGATGGTGCCGCGCTACGTCGAGTTCATCGACGCGCTGCCGCGCACCCCGACCGACAAGGTCGCCAAGTACCGGCTGCGCGCGCAGGGCGACGGCGGGATCACCCCGACCACCTGGGACCGGGAGGCGAGCAACCCGTGAACTGGGACGACACGCCGGAGCAGGCCGCCTTCCGCGAGGAGGTCCGGGCCTTCGTCAGGGAGCGGTTCCCCGCCTCGTACCGTCCGGCGGGGGGCGAGGAGCAGAGCCTCGAACCCGAGGACGTCGCCGGCTACAACTGGCCGGTCGACCGGGTCGCCGAAGATCCCGAGCGGCGCGAGGGGGCGCGGGCCTGGGCGGCGGCGCTGGCCGAGCGCGGCTGGATCGCGCCGCACTGGCCGCGGGAGTACGGCGGCGCGGGGCTGTCGGCGCTGGAGGAGTTCGTCCTGCACGAGGAGATGATGCGGGCCCGGGTGCCGACCGTGAACGGCATCGGCGCGTTCCTGCTCGGCCCGACCCTGCTGGTCCACGGCACCGACGAGCAGAAGGCCGCCCACCTGCCGCCGATCGCGGCGGGCGAGGCGACCTGGGCGCAGGGCTTCTCCGAGCCGGAGTCCGGCTCCGACCTGGCCTCGCTGCGCACCCGCGCCGTCCGCGACGGCGACGAGTACGTCGTCGACGGCCAGAAGGTGTGGACGTCCCTCGGCCAGTACGCCGACTGGCTGTTCGTGCTCGTCCGCACCGACCCGTCCGCCGAGCGCCCCCACCGCGGCATCACGTTCCTGCTGGTCGAGGCGGACGCGCCCGGGGTGACGATCCGCCCCATCACCGACATCCGCGGGGCGGCGCCGTTCTGCGAGATCTTCTTCGAGGGCGTCCGGGTGCCGGTCGCGAACCGGGTCGGCGAGGAGAACCGCGGCTGGTACGTGGCGATGTCCGCGCTCGGCTTCGAGCGGGCCGGGATCGGCGCCACCATCAAGTACGAGCACGCCCTCGCCGATCTGGTGGCCTGCCTGAGGTCGCCGGAGGGGCGGCGGCACGCCCGGCACGGCCCCGCGCTGCGGCAGGAGATCGCGCGCCGGCGGACCGAGATCGCCGTCCTGTACAACCTGGCCCGCTACACCGTGTCGCGGCAGGCGGCGGGCGACGAGCCCGGCTTCGAGGCGTCCGTCAACCAGCTGTTCGGGGCCGAGCTGCACCAGCGGCTCGCGCGGACGGGCGCGCTGGCGTTCGGGCGGTCCGCCGCCCTGTGGGAGCGCGAGGGGGCGCCCCTGGACGCGGTGTTCACCCACATGCGCCGCGACTCGGTCGCGTCCACCTTCCTCGGCGGCACCACCGAGATCCAGCGCAACGTCATCGCCACCCGGGGCCTGAACCTGCCCCGCGGCTGACCACACACGGGAGGAGCGCACGCACATGCTCGACGAGAACGGCTACGAGACGATCGACCTGCGGATCGAGGAGCGGGTCGCCTGGCTGACGCTGAACCGGCCGGACAAGCTCAACGCGCTGACGCCCACCACGATGACGGAGCTGCGCGACATCTTCACCCGCGTGGACGACGACGAGGACGTCTGCGTCGTGGTGCTGCGCGGCGCGGGCGAGCGCGCGTTCTGCGCCGGCATGGACCTGTCCTGGTCGGAGAAGCTGACCCCGCGCGAGCGGATCGAGCAGGGCCGGCTCGGCGAGAAGACGTTCGCGATGATGGAGCGGCTGTCCGTCCCGGTGATCGCCGCCGTGCACGGGTACGCGGTCGGCGGCGGGCTGGAGCTGGCGCTCGCGGCCGACTTCATCATCGCCTCCGACGACGCCAAGATGGGGCTCGTCGAGATCACGCTGTCGGCGCGTCCCCCGTACCGCCCGAAGATGACCGAGGACGGCGACCCCGACCAGCCCGAGTTCGGCGGCTCGGCGCCCGGCTGGGGCGGCGTGAAGCGGCTGCCGGAGCGGATCGGCAAGGCCCGCGCCAAGGAGCTGCTGTTCACCGGCGCCCGCATCGGCGCCGACCGGGCGCTTCGGCTCGGCCTGGTCAACGACGTCTACCCGGCGGCGGAGTTCGACAGGCGGATCGGTGAGCTGGCCGAGCGGATCGCGGCGATGAACCGCTACAACCTGCGGCTCGTCAAGGAACTCGTCACCTACGGCTACGACTGGATCGAGCCCCACCCGAGCTAGGAGGACCCGTGCAGATCTACCGCATCGATCACGTCGCGCAGGTGACCCCCGACCTCGACCAGCAGGTCGCCCTGCTGGAGGGGCTGTTCGGGTTCCGGCGCGTCCGGAGCTGGGACAACCCGGCCGAGGGCGTGCGCGGCGCCCGGCTGGAGATCCCCGGGAGCCGCGGGCAGGCGTGGGAGGTCGTCGCGCCGGCCGGCGACGAGTCGTCCCTGCAGACCTGGCTGGACGAGCACAAGGGGCGCCCGGGCCTGCACCACGTCGGCGCGGAGGTGCCCGACCTGGAAGCCGTCCGCGCGGAACTCGAAGTGCGCGGCATCAAGCCGACCGACTGGGCGTGGGGACGCTGGCTGGAGGCGTCGCTGAGCCCGCCCGAGCACGGCACCGGCGTGCTGTGGCGGCTCCGCGGACCCGGCAGCCTCGACATGTGCGGCGACACCGCCGGCCCGGCCCCCGAGCCGCCCGGGCCGTCCGGGGCGGACGGCCCGTCGCTCGGCGTCGTGGCGCTCGACCACATCTGCCAGGCGTTCCACGACCGGGACGTCCTCGCCCGCTGGTACCGCGACCTCGCCGGGTTCGTGCAGGTCTGGCGGACGGCGGACGCGGAGCACCCCGACATGGCCGACCTCGTCCTGAACATCCCCGGCTCGACGATCTGCTGGGAAGTGATCATGCCGCGCGGGGAGGACTCGTTCATCGACCGCTTCCTGGAGCGCGGCGGCCCGGGCGCCCACCACGTCACCTTCGAGGTGGCCGACTGGGACGCGGCCCTGGCGGCCTGCGAGCACCACGACGTCCCCACCTTCGACGACGAGGAGGGCGTCACCGACGGCGCCGCCTGGAGGCACACGTTCGTCCACCCGAAGCACACCGGCGGCATCCTCGTCCAGCTGTTCTGGGAGGAGCGGCCGGGCGTGTGGGTCCGCTCGGACAAGGTGCCGCCGCCATGGACCTGAGCCTGACCGAGGACCAGGAGCTGATCGCCGCCACGGCCCGCGAACTCCTGGAGTCCAAGGCCGCCACGGCGGGCGCGCGGGCCCTCGGCGACGACCCGTCCGGCCACTCGGCGCCGCTCTGGAAGGAGATGGTCGAGCTCGGCTGGACGGGCCTGGCCTTCCCCGAGGAGCACGGCGGCGTGGGCGGCGACTTCCTGGACGTCTGCCTGCTGTTCGAGCAACTGGGGTACGCGCAGGTCCCGAGCCCGCTGCTGGCCTCGGTCGCGTGCTGCGGCATGCCGGTCGCGCGGTTCGGGACGTCCGCCCAGAAGGAGCGCTGGCTGAACGCCATCTCGGTCGGCCAGATCGTGACCGCCGCACCGCTCCCGTGGGACCGCCCAGGCGAAGGCCCGATCGCGTCGCGCTCCGACTCCGGGTACGTCCTGGACGGCACGGCCACGTTCGTGCCGTTCGCCGCGTCCGCCGAGCACATCCTGGTGGTGGCGCGACTGGACGGCGAACCGCGCGCCTTCTGGGTGGACACCGCGGACGTCACCCTGAAACCGCTCGGAACGATCGGTCACGACCGTCCCTGCCACGCCGAGCTGGAGGCCCTCTGGGTCCCCGGCGAAGCCGCCCTGGGCGCGGACGCGGCCACCGCGATCTCGCTGTTCGGCGCAGCCGCCACCTGCGCGGAGATGGTGGGCGCGGCCCAACGCGTCCTCGACATGACGGTCCAGTACGCCACGGAACGGGAGCAGTTCGGCCGCGCGGTCGGGTCGTTCCAGGCCGTCCAGCACCACTGCGCGAACATGGCCATCGACGTCCTGGGCTCCCGCTTCACCGCCTACGAGGCCATCTGGCTTCTCTCCGTGAACCGAGAAGCCGCACAGCAGGTGGCGATGGCCAAGGCCTGGGTGAGCGAGGCCTACGAACGCGTGTGCGCCCTGGGCCACCAGGTCCACGGCGCCATCGGCTTCACCCAGGAACACGACCTGCACCTGTTCTCCGAACACGCACTGGCCACGTCCCTGGCCTTCGGCGACGCCGACCTTCACCTGAGCAACCTGGCCGACGCCCTCGACCTACCCTGACGCCGATGCCCGGCCGGACCCCGGCCGGGCGTCAGCCCAACGCGACCTCTGCGAGCGGCTCCCACCGGTACAGGTGGCCGTCCCGAACCTGGGCGACCAGATGCGCGGAACCCACCCGCAGGGGCACCGGCTCGGGCTGCGCATGGAGAGCGTCGACGATCGGGGCGGCGGGCCCGTCGGCGTTGCTGTAGGCGACGGAGACATGCGGCGTCCAGCCGGGCTCACCGTCGAGCGGGTGCACCCCAACGGTCTCGGCAGCGGCCTGGCGCATCGCCTCCCGGACCGGGTCGAGCCCGCGCTCCGGACGGATGCCGAGCGCCACCCCTTCGCTGTGCACCCACAGCCGCCCGACCTCCGCCTCGACAGGCGCGAGCGCACCCAGCCGGCGACCGACGCCCGCGACAAGCGCCTCGACCTGCTCGCGAGGGATCTCGTCCTCGAACCCGACGATCTGCGTGGTCATGTGCACCCATTCGGCCGGTATGAGATCCAGCCCGTCCACCCCGGCGAGCATGTCCTGGTACCGACGAACCAGGTCCAGGACCCGAGGCTGCGCGTCCGGCAGGATGTGCCAGAGCAGCATCCGCCGCCCAGGCCGCATCCCCGGCAGCCACCACCAGTGGTCGGACATCCGTTCGGGCATCGAGTCCACAGCCCCTCCAAAGCGCTCAGCGCCAGCATGCCGGACCAGGCGCACAGGCAGGCGACCCCGGCCGCCGGCCCCCCGCCCGGCCTGGTCAGTCGGTGGGGGTCAGGTGCTCCCCGCCACGGCGAGTGGCGTCAGCGGCGGGGCGCGGCGGTCAGGCAGCTCGTGATCAGGTCGGTCAGCGCGCCGGTCGCTTCGGCGGCGGTCGTGCGCCCGTGGGTGAGTTCGGCGGCGATCGCCTCGGCGGCGCCCAGTGCGCCGGCGCAGCGCAGCCGGAGCGCCTGGGCGCCAAGGCCGGAGTGGGGGGCCAGCGCGTCGGCCATCAGGTCGATGTAGTCGTCGAGCAGTTCGTGCTGGACCGCTTCCATCTCCGGGCTGCCCTTCAACGCCGCCGAGACCGCGTTGAGTTCCGGCATGGCCGTGGCGCAGGTGAGGTAGGCCCGGCTCATCAGCCCCGCGACCTCGTATGCGCCAGGCCCTGCTTCCGTCAGTGCCTGCGTCAGCGCGGCCCGGTGTTGCTCGTCGAGCCGCCGGTAGAGCGCGATGAGAAGCCCCTGACGGGTGCCGAAGTGGTCGTACACGATCGGCCTGCTCACTTCGGCGGCCTCAGCCAGCGTGACCAGGGTCAGGCCGTCGGCCCCCCGGTCGCGGACGATCGCCGTCGCCGAGTCGAGCAGTTGCTCCCGCCTGGCCTGTTTGGACAGCCGGGTCGTTGGCGCCCTCATCGTCCTCCCTTGCGTCACGGCACCAGCTTAGGCTACAAAGTGTAGGCTACAAAATGTAGCTTAGGTGAGTGAGAGGACTCCGCAGATGAAGCAGCCGGTTTTGATCATGGGCGGATCGGGTCAGGCGGGTTCGGACACCGCTGCCGTCCTGCGGGAGTGGCATCCGGATCTGCCCCTGGCCATCGCGGGCCGCGACCTCGACCGCGCCCGGAAGGTCGCCGACGGACTCGGCAATGCCACCGCCGTCACCCTCGACCTTCAGCGTCCCGACCTCGGCCTCCCCGCCGAGCAGGACTTCTCCGCCGTGGTCGCAGCCGTGCGCGACTCCCGCCTGTACGGGCTCGGTTACGCCCAGGAGCGCGGCCTGCCCTACCTCAGCATCTCCAGCGGCCTGGTCGGCATCGCCCCGGAGGTCGTCGCCGGCGCCCAGCGGGCGAGTGCCGCTCCGGTGCTGCTGGCCAGTCACTATCTGGCCGGCCTCGTCGTCCTGGTGGCCCTGGACCTGGCCCGGGAGTTCGGGCGGCTCGACGCCGTCCGGATCGCGGCCGTCCTCGACGACCAGGACGCCGGCGGACCGGCGGCGCTCGACGACCTGGAGGGCCTGGCCGCCGTCACCTCCGCCGGACTGGTGCGGCGGGACGGGGCCTTCACCTGGGTCTCCGGGGCAGAGGCGGAGGTGGGTGTGCCCGGAATCGACGGTGTCGTGCTGCCCGGCCGGCGGATCGCCGTCCTCGACGTCCCGAGTCTCGCCCTGGCCACCGGGGCGGGTGACGTCCACTTCGACTTCGCCGTCGGCGCTTCGTCCGGCCGCAGACGCGGCGGGGCGGCTTCCACCGAGGTCCTCATCGACCTGGAGGGAACCGGCCCGTCCGGCGACCCTCTCCACACCCGCCGCCACCTCTTCCACCCCGCCGGCCAGCGCCCCCTCACGGCCCTCGGCATCGCCCTCGGCGTCGAGCGGCTCCTCGGCCTGCGCGGCGAACCCGCCGGCCCGGGCCTGCACACCCCCGAAGCCCTGCTCGACCCGGCCTTCACCGTCGAGCGGATGACGGCCATCGGAACCACTTTCGCCACCGTGTGACGCTTTGGGGGGAAGGACCGGGAGGCTTGCGTAGCGGGGGTTCGGGTGGGGCTGGATACACCCCCTGAGGGGTCTTTGTTCACCGGCCTTCGGGTGTGTAGGTCGATGGTGTGGAGGTGCCCGCTTTCCTAGCGTCGTGGGCATGAAGATGAGCTTCGTGAGCGGGCGCATTTCGCGGGTTCTGCTCGGTACCGCGCTGGTCGTGTCGGGGGCGGGATGCGCCGCGCGGTCCGGGGGGCATGCCGCGGCCGCGGCCGGGCGGTCGGACGCGGACGCCGGCGGCGGGCGAGGGACGGTGGTGTCGGTGACGCCGGTGGTTCGCATGTCGCGGGCACAGGTACGCGACTACCTGGGCGACGAGGGGTTGACGTCTCCGCCGCGCAGTGGGGTGAGCGGCTTCAAGGTCCTCTACCGCACCGTCTCGGCGACCGGGCGGCCCACGCTCGCCAGCGGTGTCGTGGTTCTGCCCAGCGACACCACCGGGACGTTGCGGGCCGTCAGCTTCACCCATGGAACCCACGCCGGCCGCAGCACCGCCGGTTCGGTCGCCGCGGACGGGCAGAGCAGGATCGCGGCGGTCTACTACGCCGCCGCCGGATACGCCGGGGTCGCCCCCGACTACCTCGGGCTCGGCGAGGGGCCCGGTGCGCATCCCTACCTGGACGCCGAGTCAGAGGCGTCCGCGTCGCTGGACATGCTCCGCGCCGCCCGCGACGTCGCCACCCGGCAGGGCAGAGGCTTGGAGCGGCGGGTGCTGGTCACCGGCTTCTCGCAAGGGGGTCAGGCCGCCATGGCGCTCGGACGCCAACTGCAACGCGGCGCCGACCCCTACCTGCGGCTGGGCGCCCTGGCCCCGGTCAGCGGCACCTACGACCTGCGACGCGCGCAGCTACCGGCCTCTCTTTCCGGCGACTCACTGGACCCGCGCGTGTCGGCGTTCAACCTCGCTTACGCCACGGTCGCCTGGAACCGGCTCCACCACCTGTACAAGGACCCCTCGGAGGTCTTCCAAGCGCCCTACGACACCACCGTGGAGCAGCTCTTCGACGGCAGCCACGATGAATCGGACATCTTCCCGCAGCTTCCCGCAAGCCCCGAGGAACTGGTGACCCCGCGCTACCTGCACTGGCTCAAGCAGCCTTCGGGGGCCCTGCTGCGGGCGATCCGCGCCGCTGACGGCACCTGCGACTGGGCTCCGGACGTCCCGATCCGGCTGTACGGCGCGTCCGGCGACGAGCAGGTCACCTACGGCAACACGCGCAACTGCGTCCGCGCCCTGCGCGCCCGCGGCACCCGGCCGCAGGTGGTCGACTACGGCACCGGCAGCGGCACCGACCACTTCGCCACCCTCCACCGCGCCCTGCCCGACACCCTCCACTGGTTCCGCGCGCTTCCGGCCTAGATCTGCCGGGAGAGAAGCAGTGAGGGCCCGGCGTGCGCCGGGCCCTCTGCTGTTCGGGAGCGGCCGCCGTGCGGCGGCCGCTCCCGGTTGGTGACCGCCGCCCGTGGTGCAGGAGTTCTCCTCAGGGAGGACGGTGCTCTGGGTCTACCAGGGAGGAACCATGCCGAAGACGACCTGGCCTCCATGGCTGATGTTCGCCAGGTCCGATGCCAGGCCGATGGTGGCGACACCCTCGTCGTGGACACTGACGTTGCTGTGGCCGAGGACCTCCGCGATGAAGATCCGGCCCCGCACGCCGACGTAGACCCGGCTGTTGCCGAAGGCCCTGCCGAGGTGGACCTGGCCTTCGTTGCGGACCTCGACGCGGACGCGGTCGGCGACCTCGCAGATGACGGCCTGGGCGTTGGCGACGTGGATCCGCGACGCTCCGGACAGCCGGCCGATGGCCGCCCGGCCTCCGTTGACGACGGTGACCCGCGTCTTCCGCCAGGTGGCGGAAAGGGCGCCGTCGCCGGACACCTCGCCGACGATGGCCAGGCCTCCGCTGACGCGCAGGTGGCTCTGGACGGAGACCTCGCCGATGATGGCCAGGCCGCCGCTGACATCGACGTAGGTGTTGTCGCGGATCTCCTCGATGAGAGCCCGGCCGCCTTCGACCAGGACGGTGGCGCAGCCGAGGACCTCGTCCACGGTGAGCCGGCCGCCCTCGCCGACCGTGGCGAGGGCCTGGTCGGAGATCTGGCCGATGGTGACCCGTCCGTGGGCGCTGACGCGGGCGGAGCAGCAGACCGCGTCGATGGTGGCCTGGCCGCCGCGGAAGACGGTGACGTGGCCCGAGTGGAGAACCTGGCCGATGGTGGCCCGGCCGCCGTCCAGGACGGCGACGGTGCCGCTGACGGCCCAGAGGTCCACCCTCTCTCCAGGGCGGACGACGATGCTGAATTGACTGAGATCCATTTCGATCCCTCGTGGTGTTGTTTGTTTTGCGCCCTGCTGATGCGAAGGCACTGGAGATGACGATATAGACCTCCAGGCCCCGCGACGGTGTCCGCCGGCGGGAATCCCGCGGCCGCCGGAGACGACGGCTCCCTGCCGGGCCCGCGTGCGGAGCACCCGGCGTAGGTTTGGCGGATGAGTGTGGCCTTTGCCGTTGTCGCGACGTTGGTCCTTACCTGGGTGCCGGCGTTGGTGTGGGGGCGGCGGCATCGGCGGCGGGGGGACCTCGGAGGGCCGGAGCGGCGGGCGACCTTCGAGACCCTGCACACCGCTTCGCGGGCCGCGCCGGCGTTCCGGGGCGGGTTGACGGAGCAGGGGGCGCAGAAGGCGGCCCGGCATCTGCGGGCGCTGCTCGGGTGCGAGGCGCTCGCCATCACCGACGGGGAGCGGCTGCTGGCCTGGGACGGGGAGCACGACCACCACGCGGTGGACGGGCCCGGGCACGCCGAGGCCACGCGGGGGAACGGGCGCACGCAGGTGCACGACGTGGAGTGCGACCGGCTCGACTGTCCGATCCGGAGGGTCGTGGTCGTGCCGCTCGCCACCGACGACCGGGTGGTCGGGACGCTGGCCGCCTACGGGGAGGACGTTCCGGCGGGGTTGATCCGCGCCGCCGAGGAGGTCGCGCAGTGGGTGGACGCCCAGCTCGAACTCGCGGAGCTGGACCATTCGCGGACGCTGCTGATGGAGGCGGAGATGCGGGCGCTGCGGGCGCAGATCTCGCCGCACTTCATCTACAACTCGCTGACGACGATCGCCTCGTTCGTCCGGTCCGATCCGGAGCGGGCGCGGGAGCTGCTGCTGGAGTTCGCCGGGTTCACGCGGTACTCGTTCCGGCGGCACGGCGACTTCACGACGCTGGCGGAGGAGCTGCGGTCGATCGACCGGTACCTGCTGCTCCAGCGGGCCCGGTTCGGCGAGGAGCTGCGGGTGACGCTGCGGATCGCGCCCGAGGTGCTGCCGGTGGCCGTGCCGTTCCTCTGCCTGCAGCCGCTCGTGGAGAACGCCGTCCGGCACGGGCTCCAGGACCGGTCCGAGCCCGGGCTGATCACGATCATCGCGGAGGACGCCGGGTCCGACTGCGTGATCAGTGTGGAGGACGACGGGATCGGGATGGATCCCGAGGACGTCCGCCGCCTGCTGTCGGGGGAGCGGCCCGAGCCGTCCGCCGACGACGCCGCGGGGATCGGGCTCGCCAACGTCGACGCGCGGCTGCGGCAGGTGTACGGGGATGAGTACGGCCTCGCGGTGGAGACCGGGCCGGGCGCCGGGACGAAGGTCACGGTGCGGGTGCCGAAGTACCGGCCCGGGGTCACGGCCTCTTGACGCCCGGTCGCTCCTTGACTGGAATGTGGCGGACGGCGTGGGAAGGGACGGTGCGGTGACCCTGCGTGTCCTGGCGGTGGACGATGAGGCGCCCGCGCTCGACGACCTCGTCCACCTGCTGCGCGCCGACCCGCGCATCGGCGAGATCGACACCGCCCGGGACGGGGCCGCCGCGCTCCGCAAGCTCGACCGGGCCCTCGCCGAGGGGCGTCCCGTCGCCGCGGTCTTCCTCGACATCCGGATGCCCGGCCTGGACGGCACCGTGCTCGGCCGCGTCCTCGCCCAGTTCGCCCGGGCCCCGCAGATCGTCTACGTCACGGCCTACGAGGAGCACGCCGTCGACGCGTTCGAGATCAAGGCGACCGACTACATCCTCAAGCCGGTGCGGCCGGAGCGGCTGGCCGTGGCGATCCGGCGGGTCACGGAGGCCGTCGGGGAGGACGAGGCCGCGCCGGGGCCGCCGGAGCCGGAGGCCATGCCGGTCGAGCTGGGCGGGGTGACCCGGTTCGTCACGCCGGGGGAGGTGCTGTACGTCGAGGCCCAGGGCGACTACGCGCGGCTCCACACCTCCGGCGGCAGCCATCTGGTGCGGATCCCGCTCGCCGCGCTGAGCGAGCGGTGGAGCGGCGCCGGGTTCGTCCGGGTGCACCGCAGCCATCTCGTGGCGCTGGCGGCCATCACGGAGCTGCGGCTCGACTCGGGGCGCTGCACGGTGGTCGTGGGCGGCGCCGAGCTGCCCGTCGCGCGGCGGCATGTGCGCGAGTTGCGGGACCTGCTCGTCCGCCGGGCGAGGCGGTCGCCCTGAGCGGGCCGGACGCGCGGGACGCCGCGCCCGGGCGGACGCTGGTCACCGGGCCGCGGACCCGGGCCGTCCGGCGGCCCCGGTACCCGGTGACGCGGGAGATCGACGAGCAGACCGGGCTCGGCGAGGCGTACATGCGGTCGCTGGTGCGCGCCCAGTGGCGGCTCGCGGCCCGGCTCTGCCTGGTCCTCGCGGTGGTGGTGCTCGGCCTTCCGCTGCTGTTCGCGCTCGTCCCCGCGGTGCGCGAGCAGGAGGTGCTCGGGCTGCCGCTGCCGTGGGTGCTGCTCGGCGGGCTGATCTACCCGTGGTTCGTCGCCTGCGGCTGGTGGTACGTCCGGCAGGCCGAGCGCAACGAGGACGACTTCGCCGACCTCGTCGACCGGGCCGACCGGCCGTGAGCGCCGCGTACGGCCTGGCGGGCGTGCTGCTGGTCGTCGTCGCGACCATGCTCGTCGGCGTGCTCGGGGTGCGGATCTCCCGCACCACGTCCGACTTCTACGTCGCGTCGCGGACGGTGACGCCGCTGCGCAACGCGTCCGCGATCGGCGGGGAGTACCTGTCGGCGGCGTCGTTCCTCGGCATCGCCGGTCTGATCCTCGCCTACGGCGCCGACATGCTGTGGCTGCCCGTCGGCTGGACGGGCGGGTACCTGGTGCTGCTCGTCCTGGTGTCGGCGCCGCTGCGCCGCTCCGGCGCCTACACGCTGCCGGACTTCGCCGAGGCGCGCCTGGAGTCCATGGCGGTGCGCCGCGCCGCGAGCGTGCTCGTGGTGCTGATCAGCTGGCTGTACCTGCTTCCGCAGTTCCAGAGCGCCGGGCTGGTGCTGCGCACGGTGACGGGCGCGCCGGTGTGGACGGGCGGCGTGCTCGTCGCGGTCGTCGTGGCGGCGAACGTCCTGGCCGGCGGGATGCGCAGCGTCACGATGGTGCAGGCGTTCCAGTACTGGCTGAAGCTGACCGCGCTCGCCGTGCCGCTGGTGTTCCTGCTGATGGCGTGGCGGTTCGACGGCGCGCCCGGCCTGTCGTCGGACGTTCCGCCGCGGTTCGGCGACCGCACGACCGTCGCGGTCGGCATGGCGGTCACCGTGGAGGTCACGGCGCCCGTCCAGGTGACCGTGGACGGGCGGGTGGACGGCCGCGCCTACTCCGGCTTCCCGCTCGCGCTGGGGCCCGGGCCGCACCGCTTCGACAAGGACACGTCCGTCACGTTCCCGGCGGGCGCCGACGTCCCGCACGTCAGCGGGCGCCCCGCGACCACCGGCCGGGAGTGGGCGCTGCCGCTGGACGGGCGCGACCACTCCCTCTACGCCACCTACTCGCTGATCATCGCCACGTTCCTCGGGACGATGGGGCTCCCGCACGTCCTCGTCCGCTTCTACACCAACCCGGACGGCCGCACCGCCCGCCGCACCACCGTCGTGGTGCTGACGCTTCTCGGCGCGTTCTACCTGCTGCCCGCCCTGTACGGGGTCCTCGGACGCCTCTACACCCCCGAGCTGCTGATGACCGGGCGCGCCGACGCCGTCGTCCTCACCCTGCCCGGACGGCTCGTCGGCGGCCTCGGCGGCGACCTGCTGGGGGCGCTGGTGACGGGCGGGGCGGTCGCGGCGTTCCTGTCGACGTCGTCCGGCATCACCGTGTCGGTGGCCGGGGTGCTCGCGCAGGACATCCTGCGCGGCGGCGTCCGCTCGTTCCGCGCCGGGACGCTGCTCGCGCTCGCCGTCCCGCTGGGGCTGGCGATCGCGGCCCGGTCCCTCGCCGTCGCGGACGTCGTCGGGCTGGCGTTCGCCGTCGCCGCGTCCACGTTCTGCCCGCTGCTCGTCCTCGGCGTCTGGTGGCGGCGGCTCACCGTGCCGGGCGCCCTCGCCGGGCTCGTCCTCGGCGGCGCGCTCGCGGGCAGCGCGGTGGTGGTGACGATCGCCGCCGGGCCGCCGGCCGGGCTGCTCGGCGCGCTGCTCGCCCAGCCCGCGGCCTGGACGGTCCCGATCGCGTTCACCGTCATGATCCTGGTGTCGCTGTGCACGCCCGGCCGGGTCCCGCGCGGCGTCGCGCGGATGATGGTGCGGCTGCACACCCCGGAGTCCCTCGACGTCGACCGGGGCACGTGGCGGCCCAAGCGGGTGTGACCGTTCGTCGCGCGAGAGCGACCGTTCGGCGACGGAGGCGGCCTTTGGCCGACGGTGAACGGCGGCTGGTCGCAGCCCTGCCCCCGACCCCTCGTCCGCCACCAGCAGGATCTTTACGGTTGCGCGTGACCGGCGTCACAACCGAGGAGGGGTGGGCGTGTCCGTCGACAAGAGCGCCCCCGGCACCGTCTATGAACGGTTCCAGGGCAGCACGGAGTTCCAGGAGCTCCGGCGAAGATTCCGCCGATTCGTGTTCCCGATGACCGCGGCGTTCCTCAGCTGGTACCTGCTGTACGTCGTCCTGTCGGGGTGGGCGCGCGACTTCATGGGCACCGAGCTGTTCGGGGCCGTCAACGTCGCCCTGGTGTTCGGGCTGCTGCAGTTCGTCTCCACCTTCCTCATCGCCTACCTCTACGCGCGGCACGCCGAGCGCCGCCTCGACCCCGTCGCCGACGGGATCCGCGCCCAGATCGAGGCCGAGTCCTCCCCGGCCGCGGAGGAGGCCAAGTGAGCAACGAGACCCTGTCGATCATCCTGTTCCTGGTCTTCGTGGCGGCCACCCTGGCGATCACCGTGTGGGCGAGCCGCAACACCCGCAACGCCACCGACTTCTACGCCGGCGGGCGGTCGTTCTCCGGCCTGCAGAACGGCATGGCGATCGGCGGCGACTACATGTCCGCCGCGTCGTTCCTCGGCATCGCCGGGCTGATCGCCCTGTACGGCTACGACGGGTTCCTGTACTCGATCGGGTTCCTCGTCGCGTGGCTGGTGGCGCTGCTGCTCGTCGCCGAGCTGCTGCGCAACTCCGGCCGGTTCACGATGGCGGACGTGCTGGCGTTCCGGATGAGCCCCCGCCCGGTCCGCACCGCCGCGGGCGTCTCCACCATCGTCGTGTCGATCTTCTACCTGCTGGCGCAGATGGTCGGCGCGGGCGCGCTGGTGTCGCTGCTGTTCGGCTTCACCAGCGACTTCGCCAAGGGCGCGACGATCGCGCTCGTCGGCGTGCTGATGATCGTGTACGTGGTGTTCGGCGGGATGAAGGGCACCACCTGGGTCCAGATCGTCAAGGCCGTGCTGCTGATGACGGGCGCCACCCTCATCACGCTGCTGGTGCTGGGCAAGTTCGGGTTCAACCTGTCCAGCCTGCTGAACGACGCCGCCGACCAGAGCGGCAAGGGCGGCGAGTTCCTGGAGCCGGGGCTGCGCTACGCGACCGAGAAGCAGGGCCTGGAAGGCAAGCTCGACCTGATCAGCCTCGGTCTCGCGCTCGTCCTCGGCACCGCCGGGCTGCCGCACATCCTGATCCGCTTCTACACCGTCCCGACCGCCCGCGACGCCCGCAAGTCGGTGCTGTGGGGCATCGGCATCATCGGCGTGTTCTACCTGCTCACCCTGGTCCTCGGCTTCGGCGCCGCCGCGCTCGTCGGGTCCAAGGAGATCGCCAAGGCCAACCCGGCCGGCAACACCGCCGCCCCGCAGCTCGCCCAGCGCATCGGCGAGATCGTCTTCGGGGACGCGGGCGGGACGATCCTGCTCGCGGTCATCGCGGCGGTCGCGTTCGCGACGATCCTCGCGGTCGTGGCGGGCCTCACGCTCGCCTCGTCCTCGTCGTTCTCCCACGACCTGTACGCCCACGTGTTCAAGAAGGGCAAGGCGTCGGAGCGGGACGAGGTCCGCGTCGCCCGCATCTCCGCGTTCGTGATCGGCGCCGTGGCGATCGTCCTCGGCATCTACGCCCAGCGCCTCAACGTGGCGTTCCTGGTCGCCCTCGCCTTCGCGGTCGCGGCGTCGGGGAACCTGCCCGCGATCCTGTACAGCCTGTTCTGGAAGCGGTTCAACACCACCGGCGCCGTCTCCGCCATCTACGGCGGCCTCGGCTCGGCCATCTTCCTGGTGGCGTTCTCGCCGGTCGTGTCGGGCTCGGAGAAGGCCCTGTTCACCGACTCCGACTTCAGCTGGTTCCCGCTGGAGAACCCCGGGATCATCTCCATCCCGTTCGGCTTCCTGTGCGGCTGGATCGGGACGCTGCTCAGCAAGGAGTTCAACGCGGCCAAGTACGCCGAGATCGAGGTCCGCTCCCTCACGGGCGCGGGCGCCGAGCCGGCGGGCGAGCACTGACCGACCCGAGCACCGACCGACCCGAGCACCGACCGACCACTGTGAGCCGCCGCGCGGGCGGGCGTCGCCCTCCCCCGCGCGGCCCGCGGCCCCGTCCCCTTCTGCCCCCGCGGGGACGGGGCCGCACCATGCCCGGCGTCAGGCCGGCGCCGTCTCGCGGGCCTTCCACGCACGCCCGATGGTCCGCATCAGCGCCGGGTACACGAGGGTGTACCGGAACGGCAGGATCGCGGCCATGTAGGCCTTCCCGAGCAGGCCGTTCGGCTTCACCAGGACGGCCATCTGGGCGCGGTGGCCGCCGGAGCCGTCCGGGACCCAGCTGAGGTGCATCACGCCGTGCACCGTCCGGTTGGCCATCTCGGCCGCCCACTCGTCCCCGGTCAGGTAGAGCGGCCGGAACGGCAGCGAGCGGGGGGCGGGACCCGCCGGGCGGCCGCGCAGATCGTCGGGCAGCCGCTCGCGGAGCGACCGCACCCGCCCGTCGAGCCCGGAGTCCTCCCCGTCCCAGCCGAGCAGCCGCCCGAGCCGCCAGCGGACGGCGAAGAGCACCCCGGCGACGCCGGGCAGGTGGTTCTCGCTGGAGGTCATCTGCTCCAGGAGCTTCGGGAAGTCGTCCGGGCCGCCGGCGGCGGGCAGGGCCCACACGTCCTCAAGCCGGAAGTCGGGCGCGATCTCGTGGATCCGCCAGGGACGGTCGGTGTGCGCGCTCGCCGGGAGCTTCATCGCCAGGCCACCTCCTCGGTCGGCGGACGCGCCGTCGCGCCCGCCTCGCCCTCAAATATACGCCACCGTATGAATCGTCCCCGGGAGGGGGAGGCGATAATGGGCCATGCCCGCCGTCATGCGCACCCCACGCGAGAGCTGGATCGAGCAGGGCCTGAAGGCCCTCGCCGCCGGCGGGCCCGACGCGGTCCGGGTCGAGGCCCTCGCCCAGGCGCTCGGCGTCACCAAGGGCGGCTTCTACGGCCACTTCCCCGACCGCAGGGCGCTGCTGGCCGCCATGCTCGACCACTGGGAGGCGCGGTCCGTCGACGACCTGCGCGACCGGGTCGACCGCGAGGGCGGCGACGCCCGCGCGAAGATCCGGCGGGCGGGCATGCTCACCCGGGCGGGCGACCTGCTGCACATCGACCTCGCCATGCGCGACTGGGCCCGCCGCGACCCGGACGTCGCCGAGCGCGTCCGCCGCGTGGACAACCAGCGCATGGACTACCTGCGCGAGCTGTTCGGCACCTTCTGCTCGGACCCCGACGAGGTCGAGGCCCGCAGCATGCTCGCGTTCTGCCTCCTGGTCGGCAGCCACTTCCTGGCCGCCGACCACGGCGCCCGCACCCGGAACGAGGTCGTCGAACGCGCCGGCGCCCTCCTGCTCGGCGACGCCTGACCCCTCACACCGGGGGAGACCAGAGCGGGTCGCGGCCCAGGAGGGCGGCGATGTTGTCGATCGTGGGGCGGGACGGGTCCTCGGCGAGCGGCGGGCGGTAGGCGCCGCCGGGCCCGTTGAGGGGGCTGCCGGGCGCGGTGTTGGCGCGGGCGAGAGGCAGCGCGGCCTCGGCGATCCAGGACGGGACGGCGGCCGTGGTGCGGAGCGCGCGTGCCAGGTCCCAGCGGTGGACCAGCATGTCGACCGCGTGGATGCCGAGCACCCATTCGGTGGACAGGGGGCCCAGCCGCGGCATGGTGACGGTCTCGCCCGCCCGTTCGAGCACGGCGAGGCAGCGGGCGGCGACCAGGGCGAAGTCGTCGCGCGGGTCGCCGGCCGGTTCGAGGGGCGGCAGCGCGGTCCGTGCGATGGCCTCGTGGCGCTCGTTCATGTGGCGGACCAGGTCGGTGACCGTCCATCCCTCGCAGGGGGTCGGGGCCTCCATCGCGGCGTCGGGGATCAGCGCCACGTCGTGACCCGTGAGGGCCACGGCCGTGGCGTCGAGGCTGAGCAGGTCGGTCATGCGGCGTCCCATCGTTGCCGAACGGTCGTTCGCCAAAACCATAGCGTACGTCCGTTCGCTATCCTGGCGGCATGTCTCCTCGTCACTCGGCGGCCGAAGCGGCCCGGACGCGCGAGCGGATCGTGGGCGCCGCCGTGCGGGACGCCTCGCGGTTGGGCCTGGAAGGTCTGACGGTCGGTTCGCTGGCGCAGCGGCTCGGCATGAGCAAGGCGGGCGTGGTCGGCCCGTTCGGGTCGCGCGAGCGGCTCCTCATGGCCGCGCTGGACCAGGCCTGCGAGGTCTTCCGCGCGGCGGTGACCGGCCCCCTGGAGGGCCTGCCGCCCGGGCCGGAGCGTCTCGGGCGGTTCATCGACGGGTGGGTCGGCTACCTGGCCGACTGCCCGTTCCCCGGGGGCTGCTTCATCACGGCCGCCACGTCCGAGCTGGACGGGCGGCCGGGGCCGCTGCGCGACCGGCTGCGCGAGATCGTCGCGGGCCACCGCCGGGCGCTGGCGGCCGAGGTCGCCGCCGCCCAGGCCGCGCTGCCGGGCCCGCACCGTCCCGCGCAGGAGGTCGCCACCACGCTGACGGGCCTGTCGATGGCGGCCAACCAGGAGATCCAGCTGCTGGACGACCCCGCGGCCGCCGCCCGCGCGCGGGCTGCCATGCGCCACGCGGCGGGGCTGCCCGCCTGAGCCCCGGTAGTCCGTAAACCGGTGGAACCGGGCGCGGGTTGCCGGGAAGGTGGGGGCGTGGGGTACGGAGAGATCGGGCGGCCGCGTGCGCCGGTCGTCGAGCTGGCCGACCGGCGGGCGCTGGAGCGGTGGCGGCCCGCCGACGCGGAGGTCGTCGAAGCGGCGCGGCGGCTGAAGGAGCGGGCGCTGCTCGAACTGGGGATGACGCACAGCGCCGTCGCGTCGTGGCTGTTCAGCAAGTGCCACCACCAGGTGCCGACCACGGCGGTGGACACGGCGGCCGTGGTCGCCTCCGGGGACGGCTCCTGCCTCCTCCTCTACAACCCCGAGTTCTTCGTGGGGATCGGGAGCGAGGGCGTGCGGTTCGTCCTGTTCCACGAGGCCCGGCACCTCGTCCAGCGGCACCTCTTCGCGGACGCCGACCTGCGGAGCGACCCGGTGTTCACGCTGGCGTGCGAGGTCACGATCAACCATGTCGCGATGGTCCGGCTCGGCGGCGGGCTGCCCGAGATCGGCGGCGAGCCCGTGGGCGTCTCGCCGCACGGCGTGTACGGGTCCTACGCCGAGGACCTGCGGGGGCAGGGCGTCGAGCCGCTCCCGTTCGAGGAGTGGGTCGAGACCGACATGAGCGTCTACCGGGAGCTCGGACGGATGCGGAACCCGCCGGGCGTCGGGCGGGCCGTCTGCATCCACGTGCTCGTCGACGCGCTCGACCAGGAGACCGCCGGACGGGTCGGGGACGACGTGCTGCGGAGCGTGCTCCTCGCGGCGCGGCGGGGCGACCGGGTGGCGCGCGACGAGCTGCTCGACCTCCTGCGGCGCACCGAGGGGGCCTCGGAGGGCGTCGACAAGATCTGGGGCGACCTCGGGGCGCACGCGCTCCGGGGCGTCACCTCGGCCACGCGGCGGGTGGAGTGGTGGCAGCGGTGGCTCATGGACGTGCTCGCCTCGAAGCTGGAGGAGGGGGAGCGGCTCGTCTACCCGAAGAAGCGCGGCGCGGTGCTGGCGGCGCTCGGGCACGAGCCGATGCTGGCGCGGCGCGGGCCGCAGCGGGTGAAGTCGCTGGTCATCGCGCTGGACACGTCCGGGTCGATGCCGGACGGCCTGGTGGAGTGGCTGGGCGAGCTGGTCGGCCGGATCGACGGGGCCGAGGTCGAGTGGGTCGCCTTCGACGCCTCGGTGAAGCCGTTCCGGCCCGGCGAGCCGCTCCGCGGCGGGGGCGGGACGGACTTCGACGCCGTCCGGCGGCACGCGGAGGGACGGGACGAGCCCGCCGACGCCGTCATCGTGGTGACCGACGGGTACGCCGACCCGATCCTCCCGGCGGACCCCGGGAAGTGGATCTGGCTGATCACCTCCGGGGGCGACGAGTGGCCGGAACGGCGCGGGATGGCGTGCCATCGGGTCCGCCAGGGGTGATCTTTCGGCTACGGTGACGGCTCATGGCCCCCCACCCCAGGACCCGCGCCCGGAACATCGCCCGCTGCACGGCCGGCCTGCTCCGGTTCGCGACGCCCGGCGAGATGGACGCGCTGCTCGGCCATCTCCCCAAGAGCCGCGTCGAGGTCGCGATGCAGAGCTACGGGAGGCCGAACCGGGTCGTCATCGAGGCGCTGCTGCGCCGCGGCCGGCCCAGCGACCTGGACCTGCTCGTCCAGCACGCGGTGCTCGCGGGCGACCCGCCCGAGCTGCTGGGACGGCTGCTCGACCTGGACGACCCCGAGGTCAACGCGACGCTGCTGACCGCCGAGAGCGCGCTCGGGCGCATCCCGCGGAACCTGCGCCGCCAGCTCGCCCACCAGACCTCCCGGCGTGACGGCGTGACGCCGCTGCCGCTGCCCGCCGAGGTGCGGCGGACCCTGCTGTCCACGCGGGGGCAGGAGCCCCTCGACCACGCGCTGCTGTGCGCGGCCGACCCGGACCTGGCCGGGGACGCGCTGCTCTACCTCGGCGCGGGCGCCGATCCGCACGGCGCCGTCCTGGCCTGCCGGACGCTGCTCGACGCGGGCCGGCGGCACGAGGTCCGGCAGCTCGTCGAGGACGGCCGGCTGCCCGCGTTCCGCTGGGGACCGGAGGACTCCGAGCCCAGCGTGCTGGCGTACGCGCAGGCGGCGCTGGCGAGCGCGGAGGGGGAGCGGCGGTTGCGGGAGCTCTCGGAGCGGGTGCGCCGGCCGGAGTTCCTCCGCTCGGTCGCCGAGATCGCCGACGTGGACGGCTGCGAGCCGTGGCGCGGCGCGCCGCTCGTCCGGACGGTGGTGAACCGCCGCCATCCCTGCGTCCCGCGCGTGGGCTGGGACGCGGTGCTGGCCGACGAGCCGCGCCGCAGGGCGGCGGAGGGGCCGTTCCCCCTGCGCGCGGCCCGGTTCGTGGCGAGGCGCACCGATGCCCCGCTCGACCTGGTCCGGATCGTCGTCGCCGACCATCCGGACCTGGCCGCCCTCCTGCCCGACCCCGCGCCCGAGGTGCTCGCCGACCTCGCCGGGACCGGGGCGGGCGCGGACGTCATCGTCAAGGTCGCCGGGAACGGCTTCGCCGCCGGGACGCTGACCGCCGAGTTCGTCGCCGCGACCCTTCCGGAGGCCGCGCTGCGGGCGGTCGCCGAGACGCTGTGGATTCCGGGGATGCGCGGCACGGCGCAGGTCAGGGCGCTGATCGGGCTGGACGGGGACGTCACCCTGGCGCCGGCGTTCGTCGACGAGACCGGCCACGGGCGGACGCGCCGCCTCCGCGAACCCGGCGTGCGCCGCCACTGGGACCCCGTGCTCGCCTACGGCGAGGCCGCGGGCCGGCTGTTCACGACGGGCCGGGACGTCACCGCCGACGCGGTGCTCGCGGCGGTGGACGTCGACGCCGTCCTCGCGGCTGTGGAGGTCGAGCCGCTCCTCGGCGAGGTCGAGGGCGTGCCCGATCCGCGGGTGCTGCGCCGCCTCGCCGAGCACGTCGACCGGCATCTCGGCGGCCGTCCCGAAGCGTGGATGGTGGCGCTGAAGCTGCTGGAGGACGGGTTCGTCGGCACGCTGCCCGAGCTGCTCGCGACCGCCGGCGCCGTCTCCGGCCCGGCCGTCACCAGTTGACGACCCGGTAGTCCTTCAGCAGGCAGCCGCTCGGCGGGTCGCCGTCGCGCTCGCCGCGCACGATCGGGTGGTAGATGCGGGCGGCGGCGTCGACGACGTCCAGCGGCGGGCGGAACCCGGCGGCGGTCCGGCGCGCCCGCGCGGGCTCGGGCTGCTGGTCGGTGAACCAGCCCGGGTCGACGCTGGTGACGTGCACGCCGTGCTCGGCCAGCTCGGACGCGGTCGTGCGCGTCAGCATGTTCAGCGCGGCCTTCGCCATGTTGGTGTGCGGATGCTCGGCGCCCTTGTACACGCGGTCGAACTGCCCCTCGACGGCCGAGACGTTCACCACGTACCGCCGCGGATGCCGCGAGAGCTCCAGGAGGGGACGCAGCCGCCCCAGCAGGACGAACGGCGCCGTGACGTTGATGAGCTGCACCTCCAGCAGCTCGACCGGGTCGACTTCGTGCACCAGCCGGGTCCAGGAGTTGACCGGGGACGGGTCGGGGAGCAGGCCCGCGACGTCGACCGCTCCGGCCGCCAGAGGGACGGGCAGCGCGGCGGGCGCGGGCAGCGCCGCGAGCTCCTCGCCCGCCAGCAGTTCGGCGTACGACTCCGGCGGATGCCGCAGCGTCTGCGCCGCGAGGTTCACGAGGATGTCGAGCGGCTCGCCGGTCTCGACGAGCGCGTCGCACCACCGCACGAGGGACGGGAGGTCCCGCAGGTCCATGCCGACGACCGTGAGGCGGTCGCGCCAGTCGTCCCGGTCGGCGACCTCGGCGAAGCGGCGGCGCGCGTCGGCGGGGAACCGGGTCAGGGCGGTCACGGCGGCGCCGTCCCGCAGCAGCTTCAGCACGAGCTCGAACCCGGCCTTGACCCGCCCGCCCGTGACGATGGCGCGGCGTCCCGCCAGGTCGGCCCGCGCGTTCCGGTGCCGCCGGTGCTCCCGCGCGCACGGCGGGCAGAGGCGGTGGTAGAACGCGTCCGCCTCCCGGAAGTGCGCCTTGCAGACGTAGCAGGCGCGCAGCCCGCCCGTCACCGTCCCGGACGGGACGGCCTCGCGCGGCGGTTCGGCGGGCGCGCCCTCGACGCGTCCCGCCGCGCCGGTGGCGGTCGCCGCGAGCATGCGCGCGTCGGCCGCCGCGCGCCGCCGCCGGGCCTCCGCCCGCTCGCGCTCCCGGGTCCGCCGCACGAACGCGCCCGCCGCCGCCCGCACCCGCGCCACGTCGGGGTCGCCGTCCGGCGCGTCCGCCAGTTCCGCCAGGACGCGCAGGCAGGTCCGCACATCGTCGTCGCGCATGCGCGCCATTAAAGACCCGCGGACTCCCGCCCCGCGACATCGCCCATCAAGATCACAAAACGGCCCCGTCGCGCCCGAACCGTGAGAAGTCTGTCGCTCCCCGCTGTTAGCGTCCGTCCAATGAAGGCTGCCGATCTTGAGCAGACGCTCCGGGACGACCCCGGCGACCTCGCCTCCTGGCGCCTCTACGGCGCCCGGCTGCGGGAGCGGGGCGACGCCCGGGGGACGCTCATCGAGCTCCAGCAGCGCCGCGACCGCACCCGCCCGGCCGATCGCGAAGCTCTGGACCGTGAGATCGCCGCCGTCGTGGACGAGCACCAGCGGAGCTGGGACGCGGCGCTGCCGGAGGGCGCGACCGTCCTGGAGCGCCGGTACGGGTTCGCCACGAAGGTCGCCGTCGAATGGTCCGACAGCGCGCCCGTGACGATCGAGCAGGTCATGCAGGCCCCCTTCGTGACCGCGCTTCGAATCGCGCCCTCCGAGACCCAGGAGCGGGACGACTACGAATGGGGGGACCCGTCCGAAGCCGCGCTGCCGGTGCCGGCGCCGTCCATCGACACCGGCGCCCTCGCGACGCTCGACCTCGGCCGGCTCGTCGAACTCGATCTGTCGTACCTGCGCATCGGCGCCCCCGGTGCCGAGGCCCTCGCCGTCTCGACGTACTTCCGCTTCGAGGCGTCCGGCGCGGGCGGCTTCGGCCCCTCGGCGGGGAGCGGGCGAACCGAGATCCTCGACCTGCGGTACTGCCGCGTCGGGGACGCCGGCCTGGCCGCCCTCGCGGCGTCCCAGGGCTTCGCCGGCGTCCGCCGCCTGCACCTCCAGCGGAACCTGCTCTCCGCCGAGGGACTGCGCGCGCTGCATCCTCTCGCCGGACTGGCCGAGCTCGACCTGCGATACAACGAGATCGGCGCGGAGGGGGTGCGGGCCCTTCTCGCCGCGCCCTTCGTCGGCTCGCTGAAGAGGTTGCTGCTGTACCGCGACGACGTCGGAGAGGCCGGGGCGAAGATGCTCGCGGACGCCCCCCACCTCCCGCCCGGACTGCGCAGCTACTGGAGGAACGTGTGAGCATCGAGCTCCGCGACGGCTTCTTCGCCCTGTCGAACGGCCGGGCCCCCGCCGAAGAGGCCGACCGCTACCGCGCCCTGGTCGACGCGACCGACACCGAGCCCGTGACGACGATCGACGGGCTGGCGGTCGGCTGGCATCCGACGGCGAGGTTCAAGGCGGTGCGCTTCGTCGACGCCGAACGCATCGACGCCGGTGTGCGGGATCTGTTCGCACGGCCGAGCGAGAACGCGCCGTACCTCGCCGCGGTCTTCGTCGATCCCCGCGAGTTCTCGTTCCGCACGTTCGAGAACATCCTCCCGCTCGACCACCGGTTCGCGGACGTCCCGCTGGAGTTCGAGCTGGCCGGGCGCGACGAGGTCGCCGAGGGCGTTCAGGCGTTCTCGCTGCGGCTC
Source organism: Actinomadura sp. NPDC000929 (assembly GCF_040492065.1). Lineage (NCBI taxonomy): Bacteria > Bacillati > Actinomycetota > Actinomycetes > Streptosporangiales > Thermomonosporaceae > Actinomadura > Actinomadura sp. NPDC000929. The sequence goes on from NZ_JBEUPA010000002.1 coordinate 106,850, forward strand.
CCCGGCGCCGCCCGGGCCTGCCTGGAGCAGCTCGACTCACTTGACCTGTACGTGCCGCCGCTCAACGCGGGCTCGCGGGGCGGCGACCGGTTCATCTTCCACTCGGCGCTGCTGGCCGAGGCCCTCACCGGCGCGGTGACCAGGGCGATGCCGCGGTCGGCCCTCGACGGCTTCTCGCACGTGAACCCGGTGTTCCGCTGCAACCGTTTCGAGCCGGGCGACGCCGGCTTCCACCGCCACCTGGACACCCCCTACTACGACGCCTCGCGCCGGCACGTCTCCCGCTACACGGTCCTGCTGTACCTCACCGGCGGTTCGGCCGATCCCGCCCTCGCCCTCGAAGGCGGCGCCGCGATCGGGACGATCGATCCCTTCACCTGCGTGATCTTCGACCAGCGGTACGAGCACGAGGGCGCGCCCTACCGCGACGGCCGCAAGGTCTTCCTGCGCACCGAGCTCGTCTTCACCGATCCGGACGTCGCGCACGATCCCGAGATCGGCGCGCTGTTCAGCAAGGCCTGCTACCTGACCGGCGAGAGCGTCTTCGCACCGGAACTCGCCCGCCATGCCGACGCCTACTACAACCAGGTCGCCGCCGCGCACTGGAACGGCCTGACCGCCGGCGCCGGCCGCGAGCCCTTCGTCCACAAGCGGTTCCGCGGTGTGCACTTCGTCGCGAACGGCTATGACTTCTGGTTCGCGAAGAGCGACGAGACGACGCTCGCCGAGTGCGCCGCCATCACGCTGCTCGACTACTTCAACTGCAAGCTCGGCGACAGGGCCTTCCGCACCCTGTGCGACGCGGAGGTGATCGAGGCCGACGGCACGGACTGGATCCCGGCCTTCCTCGGGGACAGGCGCGGTGGTCCGGCGGTCGTGCCGTTCGACAAGTCCATGCTGTTCCCGGATCCGGAGGCGCCCTGCAGCGAGGACCTGCCCGACTGCGCTTGCCTGATCTGCAGCGGTAGCGTGATCGGCCCCTATTTCGAGAGCGCGCGCAACGCGGAGATCATCAAGCACTACACGCGCGCACAGGACTCCGCGAAGGCCGACGTCATGCCCGCGCCCGTCCTGATGCTCGGCGAGGACGTCCATCTCGACCCGGACATGTTCGTCGTCGAGGGCAACCGCATCCACGTTCTCGGCAAGGAAGCGCCGGCGCCGGTGAACTTCGCCGCCTGCCAGGGCGGCCCCCGCTTCCCGGACGCCAAGGACTTCATCGCCTCCGCGGCCGAGGTCGGCGTGGCGCACTTCCTCGTCCCGCCGATCCTGTTCGCCGACTCCGCCGACACCTACCACCTCAAGTTCGACTTCTTCCGCAACACCTGGATGGTGAAGCACGAGCAGTCCACCGTCTCCGTGCCGATGATCCGTCCGTTCGACGAGGACGAGATGGGCTACGAGTACGAGTGCGAATGCGGCTGTGACTGTGACTGCGGTTGCGACGAGGACGAGTGCCTGTGCGACGACGACTGCGAGGAGTGCGGCTGCGGATGCGCCGAAGAGGATGACGAGGACGGCGAGGACGGCGAGGACGCTCGTCGCGACCTCTCGACGGTGTAGGCGCCGCGCCCGGTGACCGCCTGGGCGGTCACCGGACGCGGCCGTTCGCGGACAGCTGGGCCATCCGCGCCAGGGCCGCCACCCAGAAGCGCTGCCGCTCCCGGGTCTGCCCGACCAGGTAGGCGGCCCGCAGCTTCGGCGGCAGGTACGGCAGCAGCCGGGCCACCACGTCGAGATGCCTCTCCAACTGCGACACCTCGGCGTTGGAGAACACCTGGTGGACCAGATCGGTGTCGTCGGTGCCCTCCTGCGACGTCTCGGCCGCCTTCGCCAGCCGGGCCTCCCAGTCGGAGCAGTTCTCGGCGATCTCCACCAGGCCGATCGGCCGGCGGTCCGCCAGGCGGGCCTCCAGCCCGGACAGCGGCACCGGGGCGTACTCGCCGTCGCCGAGGTACATCGGGGCCGGCTGCAGCGGCATCTCCGCCCGGTGCAGCTTGATCAGCCGCTCCATGGTGCGCTTGGTGATCCAGTCCCGGCCCTCGTCGTCGATGTCGTGCTTCCACCACTCCAGGACCGTCTCGGCCGTCTCCCCGTAGGTCGAGATCAGCCACTCGTTGGCCGGGATGTCGTCCGGGTGGACCTCGTAGCTGATCGTGAACCGGCTGGCCTGGGCCACGTTGTTGGCGGCCACCATCAACTTGCGGCCCAGGTGGTAGGGAGGGTTCTGCAACGCCACCTGCGCCCGCAGGCCGGGGATCCGGCGGCCGGCGAGGGTCCACTCCTGAGTGATCTCCATGAGCCTGGCGAAGGCCGCCTTGTCCATCGGCCGGCTGTACTCGTCCCAGATCAGCACCTTGGGCCTCGGGTCGAGCAGCGACCGGGCGAGCATGGCCTCCAGCGACCCGTCCGGGGTGGGCACCGGCACGCACAGGTCTTCGACGCCGGTGACCGGCAGCGAGAAGTAGACGGGCTCGTGGCCGGTCTCCTCCCGGGCGATCTGCTTGGTGATCTGCGTCTTGCCGCATCCTGGCGGGCCCTGCAGGAGCACCGCCCAGCGGTTGGCGATCGCGGCCCGCAGGATGCGGCGGACCGGGTCGGCGACGGTGGCGGGGTTGGCCGCCCCGACCGCCGCGGCGATGCCGTCGAGCACCTCCGCCGTGCGGTCCCGGCCCGGCCGCCCGTCCCGGCCCTCCTCCGCCAGCGCCAGCCGGGCGCCGTTCTGGATCGGCAGACCCCAGGCGAGCGGGAAGCCAGCGCGGGCGCAGTCCAGGACATGCTGCAGGGTGCGCGGCGAGAGCAGGTGGCGCAGCTCCGGGCTGAGCCCGGCCCAGTCGCGGAACACCTCACGCAGATCCCAGCCGGGATACCGCTCGGCCAGCGCCTGCCGCCACGCGGTGTCGTTCGCGGTCAGCCGGATGGTGACCATCCGGTCGAGGATCGCCGGGTCGGACCGGCGGCCGGTGGTCTCCGCCAACGACTCGTTGTCGGTCAGGAACACCCCGACGCAGCCGAGCTCGCGCAGGTCGTACTCGCCCAGGCTCCAGTCGCAGGCGATCTGCATCAGCTGGGACTGCACCGCGTTGCCGGCCTGCAAAGAGTCGTCGATGAGCAGCACGAACGGCTTGCCCGGGACGAGCTGCCGCATGACGAGCTGGCGCAGCGCCAGCTCCCCGCTGCGGTCGTCGCGCACCGGGGCGTTCACCAGCAGGTCATCGGGGGAGAGGTTGGCCGCGGGCACGACGACCAGGGCGGTGCTGGGAAAGCGCTTCGGCACGTACGAGACGAACGTGGAGGTCTTGCCGATGCCGTGCTCGCCGAAGATCTGCCCGGTCTGCTCGGTCGAGATCATCGCGTCGATGAACTTCTCCAGCCTCGTCGCGGGGCCGTGCTCCGGCGGGTCGGGATAGGTGGCGGTGGGTCTCCACCGCCGCCCCGCGGCGGTCACTGTTCGGCTCTCCTCGCTCATCGCCCGGACGTGACCCGGTGGCAGGCCATCGGAGGGTGGTGGTGGTCCGGCCAGTCGTCGCCGCCGTCGGTGATCAACCAGATCCAGTGGTCGGGGGCGCCCGGGGTGACGTGCGGCGCGCGACCGTCGGTCACCATGATGACCGCGTCGGGTTCGGTCTCGAACCGCCTGCCGTCGACCTCCAGCCGGCCCTCGGCGTAGTCGACGACGTTCTGGAAATCGGTGCCGCCTCCGCCCGCCACCCGCTCGCCGGGGACGAACGGCGTCACGACCCCGTCGAAGGCGAGCCAGTGGCTCTCCACCCCGTCGGTGCGGCCGACCAGGGTGGTCAGCCAGTCGACCACGTGGTCGGGCATCGAGCCCGACGTGTCGAAGGCGATGAGCACCACCTTCGTCCGCACCGGCCCCCGCCGGGCCAGCATCGGGGGGTGGCCGAGGGCCAGCATGACCGCGCCGTGCTTCTTCGGGTAGACCAGCCGTTCGCTCTCGCCCAGCTTCGAGGCGAGCACGTCGGCCAGCCACCGCTGCCACCAGTCGACCCGGCGGGTCCTCGGGGTGACGCCGCGCAGCCTGTCCAGGCCCAGGCTCCCCCACAGCCGCTCCAGACGCTCCCCGCCGTCCGTCGTGCGGCCGGCCAGGTCGAGGAGTTCGCCGCGCGCCGCCGGATTCCCGCGCAGCGCGGCCCGCATCACCTCGCGCAGGACGTCGTCGCCGAGCCGCTCCACGGTCTCGGCGTCCAACGGGACCACCCGCCGCTCCGCCCGGTCGCCGTCGTGCGCCTCGCCAGAGCCGCCGGGGTCGTCGCCGGTCAGGTGGACGCAGTACGCCGTGACGGGTTCGGTGAGCGCCTTCATCCGGCGCAACTCGCCGTACACCGTGAGGTCGGTGTGGCTGAACTCGTCGTAGGGGAGCGGGGCCAGTCCCTGCCGGCGCAGGTCTTCCCGGTACGTCCCGTAGACCAGGTCGGGGTCGACGCCGACCGGCTCCCGCTCCTCGCCGCCGGATGCCGTGCCCGCCGGAACCGTGCGCGCGGGAACCGTGGGCAGGGCGGACCGTCCCAACCGGCGCAGGGCGACATGGTTGATGGACACTTCGGCGGCGGTCGTGAACACCGGATCGGAACGCAGGTCCTCGTCCACGTAGAGGTGCCGGTGCATCAGATGCCGGGCCTCGTGGAACAGCACGAACCTGACGCCGTCGTAGTCCAGCTCCATGAAGAAGTACGGGTTGTAGAGCAGGGCGCAGCTTCCGTCGCCGGTGGCCATCACGGCGGCGGTGGGGATCGCGGTGGTCGGGATGTGGTGATGGCACTTGGCGTACAGCCAGGACGCCACCACGCTCTGCCCGGCGCCGAAGCCCAGCAGCACGGACTCCTTGCGCCGGCGGGCCTGCTCGACGATCTCATGGTCCGCGTCCTCCTCCGCCAGGAGCCGGCGCAGGTCCAGCGGACGGCGCTCTCGCCGGGGCCGGTGGCCCGGGCGGGCCGCGGCCCCTCCGACCGGATGGCGACCCGCGGAGCCGAGGTCGCCGGTCACGGCCTTTCCTCGTGAATGGCGCGCTCCCCTGCTTCGCGGGTCATCTGGACGCGGGAACGATAGCGGGCCGGTAGGACGAAGCGAGGGCCGCGGCCGGGCGCGGCGGCGCGGCCGGGGGGAGGGGGACGGGCTCCGTCGTAAATCGGGTGATCCGGGCATCCCCGGTCCGCTGTACTTGATCGCATGAGCATGCCGGACGGGCCGCGGCTGGCCCGCTTCATCGACACGATGATCGACCTCGGGATCACCGGTCAGGTGTTCGGCGAGCACGGCATCGGCAAGACCTCCACGTTCTTCCACCACGTCCGGCGGCGCGAGGACACCGCGCTCGTGTACGTCCCGGCCGCGAACCTCACCCCCGACGACCTGCTCGTCAACGCGCCCGTCCGGCAGGACGGGGAGCTGGTGCTGCGGCAGCTCATCATGCGGCAGCTCAAACCGGGGAAGCCGTTCGTGCTGCTCATCGACGACTCGCTCCAGGCGGGCGCGACGATCCAGTCGCAGCTCATGCAGATCGCCTGCAACTGGACGCTCGGCGAGCACGACCTGCGCGCGCTCGGCTGCGTCGGGGTGTTCCTGACCGACAACGAGACGCTCGCCGAGACCGCCGCGCTCCGCACGGACCCGGCCGTCCTCGACCGGATGGCGACGCTGCGGGTCACCGCCGCCGACACCGCGTGGCGGGCCGCGCTGTCGCGCAGGTTCCGCGGCGTCGACCTCACCGGCGTGTTCCGGGTGTGGGCGTCGCTGCCCGCCGAGCTGCGCCGGCTGCTGTCGCCGCGCACGCTGGAGCACGTCCTCGACTGCGCGCTCGCCGGGCTGCCGCTCGCCTGGGGCCTGCCCCTCGTGGACGGGCGCCGCCTGCGGCTCGTCGCCTCGGACAAGAAGCGGGGAACCGACCAGGCCCCCGAGATCCTCGGCCGCGTCGCCGCCGAGCTGCGCCGCGCCGGGGCGGACGTCCCGGACCCGGCGCACGTCCCGGACGCCGTCCGCCGCGTCGTCCGCACGGCGATCGAGCGGCGCTGGGCCGTGCTCGTGCAGGGACCGCCCGGCTGCGGCAAGACGGAGGTGGTGAAGGAGGTGGTCCGGGACGAGCTCGGCACGGACCCGCTCTACTTCTCGCTGCCCGTCACCAGCGTGGAGGACCTGTGTGCGCCCGTCCCGACCCTGGACGGGACGCTCGACAACCTTCTGTCGGGCCCGTTCCTGGAGCCCGGTGACAAGGCCATCGTCTGGGACGAGTACAACCGCCCCAAGGACAAGGCCACTTTCGCCCGCCTCATGGAGGTCACGCAGGAGTGGTCCCTGGCCGGGCGGCGCATCACGGGCCTCCGCGCCCAGATCGCCTTGCAGAATCCTCCGTACTACCTGGGCCGCAAGCTGCTCGTGTCACGCAACACCATCGCGCAGGCGTCCCGCTTCACCGTCTCGCTGGAAATCGAGCCGGATGACATTCCGGCGAACGAATGGCTTATTTCCCGTTACGGCGCGGTGGCCGAAACCGTCCTGGAGTGGTGGAAGAACGACATCGACGACGAGGGGCGCCAGTGGATGACCAAGCGCACGCTGGAGCGCCTGATCCGCCTGCACGGCACCGGCCTGCCCCTGGACATCGGCAAGATGTACCTGGGCGACGGCGACTACGCGCCCGTGTCGCTCACCGCGCTCGAGGCGCGGCTCGCCCGCCGGCAGGTGACCGGCCTGCGCGAACTTGCCGCCGACCTGGACGTCTGGGCGGAGCGGCTCCGCGCGGCCGGGGACGAGGGCTCGGACGCGACCGACATCGTGCACCGGGTCTTCGCCAACGCCGAGCTGTCGCAGCTCCGCGAGCACGCGGAGGCCGCCGCCCGGCTGGCGCCGCTGCTGCCGCCCAAGCTGAAGGCCACCTACCTGTTCGGAGCCGAGCCGGACCGGCAGCGGTTTTGGACGGGCGTCTTCATGGGAGGTCTCCGAGGGGGATAGATCGGCAAACGTCCTCGCCACTGTCTGACTTGGCTAGAATCCGTCCGTCAGACGAGGCTTCCGCCGAGAGTGCGCATCTTTGTCCGGTCGCGATCTGTCCCCGCGAGGAAGCCCTTGCTCATCGTCTCGCCCTAAGGAGCCTGTGCATGCCCGTGGAATCGGAAAGGCCCGTCCCCGCGGCGAGCCCCGTGATCGGGGAGGCGGAGATCGAGGCGGCCGTCCGCGTGCTCCGCAGCGGCCGGGTCGTCCAGGGCCCCGAGGTCGCCGCGTTCGAGGAGGAGTTCTCCGCGCTCGTGGCGGGCCGCCACTGCGTCGCCGTCAACTCCGGGACCTCGGCGCTGCACCTGAGCATGATGGCGCTCGGCATCGGCCCCGGTGACGAGGTGATCGTCCCCTCGTTCACGTTCGCGGCCACGGCCAACGTCGTCCGCCTCGTCGGCGCCGAGCCCGTCTTCGTCGACATCGAGCCGGGCTCGTTCTGCGTCGACCCGGACGCCGTCGCCGCGGCGGTCGGCCCCCGCACCGCCGCCATCATGCCGGTGCACCTGTACGGGCACCCGGCGGCGATGGACCGCGTCGGCGCGATCGCCGAGCGGCACGGCCTCGCCGTCGTCGAGGACGCCTGCCAGGCGCACGGCGCCTCCCACGGCGGCGCCCCGGTGGGCGCGCTGGGCACGATCGGCTGCTTCAGCTTCTACCCGACCAAGAACATGCACGCCCTGGAGGGCGGCATGATCACCACCGCCGACGCGGAGACCGCCCGGACGCTGCGGCTGCTGCGCAACCAGGGCATGGAGAAGCGCTACGCCAACGAGATCGTCGGCGCCAACGTGCGGCTCACCGACGTCGCCGCGGCCATCGGCCGCGTGCAGCTCGGGCGGCTGCCCGGCTGGACCGAGCGCCGCATCGCCAACGCCCGGTTCCTCGACGCGAAGATCACCGGCGCCGCGGTGCCGCCGGTCGCGCCCGGCGTGCGGCACGTCTACCACCAGTACACCGTCCGCGTCTCCGGCGACCGGGACGCCTTCCAGCGGCGCCTCGAAGAGCGACAGGTCGGCAGCGCCGTCTACTACCCGACGCCCGTCCACCGGCTCACGCCGTTCCTGAAGGACGGCGCCCCGGACCCGCGCTGGGACCTCCCCGAGACCGAGCGCGCGGCGGCCGAGGTGCTGTCGCTGCCGGTGCACCCGTCCCTCGCCGACGACGAGCTGGCGCGCGTGGCCGACGCGGTCAACACCGCCGGGGCCGCGTCGTGAGCGCGCCGCTGCGCGCGGGCCTCATCGGGCTCGGCGTGATGGGACGCAACCACGCCCGGGTCCTGTCCGGGCTGGACGGCGTCGACCTCGTCGGCATCGTCGACCCGGCCGGGCGGCCCGACGGCGCCCCGCACGGGGTGCCGATGATGGCCTCCCTCCAGGACCTGCTGGACGCCGGCGTCGACTACGCGGTGGTCGCCTGCCCGACGGCGCTGCACGAGGAGATCGGGCTCGCGCTCGCCGAGGGCGGCGTCGGCGCGCTGATCGAGAAGCCGCTCGCCGACTCGGTGGAGGCCGCCGAACGGCTCGTGGAGGCGTTCGAGTCGCGCGGTCTCGTGGCCGGGGTCGGCCACATCGAGCGCTACAACCCGGCGCTGCAGAGCATGCGGACCCGGCTGGAGGCGGGCGAGCTGGGCGAGGTGTTCCAGGTCGTCACGCGCCGCCAGGGCCCGTTCCCGCACCGGATCGCCGACGTCGGCGTCGTCAAGGACCTCGCGACCCACGACATCGACCTGACCGGGTGGGTGACCGGCCAGGACTACGTGTCGGTGACCGCGCACACCGTGGCGCGCAGCGGCCGCCCGCACGAGGACATGGTCGCCGCCGTCGGGCGCCTGGCCGACGGCTCCATGGTCAACCACCTGGTGAACTGGCTGAGCCCGCTCAAGGAGCGCACCACCGTCGTCACCGGCGAGCGCGGCTGCTTCATCGCCGACACGCTCACCGCCGACCTCACGTTCTACGCCAACGGCGAGGTGAACACCGAGTGGGAGGCGCTGCGCGCGTTCCGCGGCGTCTCCGAGGGCGACATGATCCGATACGCGATCCCCAAGCGCGAGCCGCTGCTGGTCGAGCACGAGCGGTTCCGCGACGCGGTCCTCGCGGGCCCCGGCGGCGCCGCCCCGGGCGACGTCGTCACCCTGCGGCAGGGCCTGCGGACGGTCCGGGTGTCGGCCGCCGTCCTGAAGTCCGCCCGCCTCGGCGAGACGGTGACGCTGCACCCCGAGGAGGCCCTCGGTGCCGTCTGACGTGAGTGCCGGGGTTCCCGACGTCACCGTCGTGGTCGCGGTCTACAACACGATGCCGTACCTGACCGACTGCCTGAACTCGCTGGTCGGGCAGAGCATCGGCCCCGACCGCATGGAGGTCGTCGCGGTCGACGACGGCTCCACCGACGGCAGCGGCGCCGAGCTGGACCGTTTCGCCGAGCAGTACCCCGACGTCATCAGGGTGCTGCGCCAGCCGAACTCCGGCGGCCCGGCGGCCCCCAGCAACCGCGCGCTCGACCACGCGACCGGCCGCTACGTCTACTTCGTCGGCGCCGACGACTACCTGGGCCCCGAGGCGCTGGAGCGCATGGTCGCGGCGGCCGACGAGTGGGGCTCGGACGTCCTCGTCGGGAAGATGGAGGGCGTCAACGGGCGGGCCGTCCGGCGGCCCGAGTTGTTCGCCGAGAACCGCCCCGAGATCGACCTGTACGACTCGGTGCTGCCGTGGGTGCTGTCGAACTGCAAGCTGTTCAGCCGCGAGCTGGTGGAGCGGCACAAGCTGCGGTTCCACGAGCACATGCGGATCGGCAGCGACCAGCCGTTCACCCTGGAGGCGTGCGTGCGCGCCCGGCGGATCTCCGTCCTCGCCGACTACACCTGCTACTACGCGGTGCTGCGCGACGACGGCGGCAACATCACGCAGGGCGCCGTCCAGGTCCACACCCGGCTCGAATGCGCGGAGAGCCTGTTCGGCGTCGTCGCCGACCTGATCGAGCCCGGTCCGAAGCGGGACGCGATCCTCAGGCGGCACACCCGCTGGGAGCTGACGATGCCGACGCGGGAGGGGTTCCTCGAACTCGACCGCGCGACGCAGGAGGACGTCGCCGCCCGCGTCGGGAGTCTCGTCGAGCGGTACGTGACCGACGAGGTCCTCTACACGCTGCCCATCGTCCGCCGCGCCCGGCTCCGGCTGGCGCAGCTCGGCGAGGTCGACCTGCTGTGCGAGGCGATCCGGGACGGCGTCGCCGAGCGCTCCTACCTGATCGCGCTCAAGGACGGCCGCACCTACCTCGCCTACCAGGGCTTCGAGGACCCCCGCCTCGGACTGCCGGACGACCTGTTCGAGATCACCAAGGGGATGCGCAAGCGGCTCTCCCAGGAGGCGCGGACGGTCGCCGTGCGGCGCGACCGCGACACGGTGGAGATCACCGTCCGGACCCCGCTCACCGGCCCCGAGGCCGCCGACCCCGCGACCGCCCGGCTCGCGCTGGCCCCCCGCGGCGGCGGGAAGGCCCTCGACCTCGACGAGTACACCACCCGCGAGGCGCGCGAGGACGGCCTGCACGTCACCGCCCGGATTCCGGCGGCGCTCACGGCGGCGTCCGGCGGCGGCCGGCACGCGCTGCGGCTCGTCGTGCGGGCGGCCGGGGAGACGCACGACCTCGCCGTGCCGCCGGGGGCGTCCGTGGTGCCCGGCCCGCGCGGCGAGCTCTTCTGGCACCGCGCCCGGCCCTACCGGCTGGGGGTCACCGGCGACGACCGGCACGGCACGATGATCGAGACACGTCCGGTACGTCCGGCCCAGGCCGTCGCCCAGCGGGTCCGGCGCGTGACGTCCCTTGGAGGTAGGTAGCACATGCGGATCTGCGTGGTCGCGCTCGGCAAGATCGGGCTTCCGCTCGCGGTGCAGTTCGCCCGCAAGGGCCACCGCGTGATCGGCGCCGACGTGGACGAACGCGTCGTGGCCGAGGTCAACGCCGGGCGCGAGCCGTTCCCCGGCGAGGCGGAGCTGGACGTCCACCTCGGCGAGGCGGTGCGGGCCGGGCTGCTCACGGCGACGACCGACACGGCGGCGGCGGTCGCCGAGTCCGAGGCGGTCGTCGTGGTCGTGCCCCTGTTCGTGGACGCGGAGGGCGTCCCGGACTTCGGCTGGATGGACGCCGCGACGCGCTCCATCGCGCAGGGCCTGCGACCCGGCACGCTCGTCAGCTACGAGACGACGCTGCCCGTCGGCACCACCCGGGACCGCTGGGCCCCGATGCTGGCGGAGGGCTCCGGCCTCACCGCGGGCGACGGCTTCCACCTGGTGTTCAGCCCGGAGCGCGTGCTGACCGGACGGGTGTTCGCCGACCTGCGCCGCTACCCCAAGCTCGTCGGCGGCGTCGACGAGGCGTCCGCCCGGCACGGCGTGGAGTTCTACGAGCAGGTCCTCGACTTCGACGAGCGGCCCGACCTCGACCGGCCGAACGGCGTCTGGGACCTCGGCTCCGCGGAGGCGGCGGAGCTCGCCAAGCTCGCCGAGACCACCTACCGGGACGTCAACATCGGCCTCGCCAACCAGTTCGCCCGCTACGCCGACGCGGCGGGCGTGGACGTCATGAAGGTCATCGAGGCCTGCAACACCCAGCCCTACAGCCACATCCACAAGCCGGGCATCGCCGTCGGCGGCCACTGCATCCCGGTGTATCCGCGGATGTACCTGTGGAACGACCCGGACGCGACCGTCGTCCGCGCCGCCCGCGAGGCCAACACGCGGATGCCCGAGTACGCCGTCGGCCTCCTCGCGGACGCCTACGGCGACCTGACCGGCGCCGGCGTCCTCGTCCTGGGCGCGGCGTACCGGGGCGGCGTCAAGGAGACGGCGTTCTCCGGCGTCTTCCCCACGGTGGAGGCGCTGCGGCGGCGGGGCGCCGTCCCGTACGTGTCCGACCCGATGTACACCGACGAGGAGCTGGAGGCCCTGGGCCTGCCGCCCCACCGAGGCGAGTCGGTCACGGCCGCGATCGTGCAGGCCGACCACGCCGCCTACCGCGAACTCGGCGCGGACGACCTGCCCGGGGTCAAGGCCCTGGTCGACGGCCGCCGCGTCACCGACGCCTCCCGCTGGCCCGGCGTGCACCGCGTCGTCATCGGCGCCCCGGACGCCCGGACCGGTTCCTAGCCGCCTCGCTGACCGCTCGGGCCGGACCGCGCAAGCGCCCCGGCCGACCGCAACTGGAGAATCGAATGCAAATCGAAGACGGGACGGTTCCCGGCGCGTCGTCGCGCGGCCGCGTCGTCATGCTCGTCGACAACGATGTCGTGCGCGACTCCCGGGTGCAGAAGGCCGCGAAGTCGATGTCCGAGGCGGGCTGGGAGGTGCACCTGCTCGGCTGCACCGGGGCCAAGAAGCGCCGCTCCTGGAAGATCGGCGAAGCCCGCGTCCGCCTCCTGCCGATCCAGCACGTGCTGATCCGCAACCGGCACGGCGTCCTGCGCGCCACGCTGCGCCGTCCGCTCGCGTACGGGCACCCGAAGGTGGCGGACTACCGGCGGCGGCTCGTGCAGTCCCGGCGGGCCGACCTCGCCGCCGCGCGCCTCGACCGCGGGTCCCGGGGCCCGGCGCGCAAGGCGTGGCTGATGGCGCGGCGGGTCACGGCGAAGGCGCAGTCGCGGTGGGTCGCGCTGCGGGTCCGGCAGACGGAGTCGCTCACCGCGGCCCGCGCCGACCCGCGCGCGCCGATGGAGCGGCTCGCGATCAACTTCTGGCTGAAGGTCCTCGGCGACCGGGCCTGGCGCGTCCTCGACCGCAACCTGTGGGACTGGGACAGCACCTACGGCAAGGTCATCGACAAGCTCGAACCCGACATCATCCACGCCAACGACTTCCGCATGCTCGGCGTCGCGGCGCGCTCGGTGCGGCGGGCCCGCGCGAAGGGCCGGACGGTGAAGCTCGTCTGGGACGCGCACGAGTTCCTGCCGGGCATCCGGCCGTGGGGCGCCGGGCCGCGCTGGCTGCCCGCCATGATCGCGCACGAGCGCGAGTACGCGGGCGACGCCGACGCCGTGGTGACCGTCTCGGCGGCGCTCGGCGACCGGCTGATGGAGGGCCACGGCCTGCGCGAGCGGCCGACCGTCGTGCTCAACGCGCCGATCACCGAGGGCGAGCCCAGCACCTCCGACCCCGTCCCCGACATGCGGGAGATGTGCGGCGTCGGCCCCGACACCCCGATCGCGGTCTACAGCGGCAGCGCCTCCGTGCAGCGCGGCCTGGACATCATGATCGACGCGCTGCCGCGGCTGCCCCGGCTGCACGTCGCCCTGATCGTCTCCTCGGCGCGGTCCGACTACGTCCGCGGCCTGGTCGCCCGCGCCGCCGAACTCGGCGTCGCCGACCGCGTCCACACGCTGCCGTACGTGCCGTTCGACCAGGTCGTCCCGTTCCTGGTGGCGGCCGACATCGGTGTGATCCCGATCCACCACTGGCCCAACCACGAGATCGCGCTGATCACGAAGTTCTTCGAGTACTCGCACGCGCGGCTGCCGATCATCGTGAGCGACGTGCAGGCGATGGGCGACATGGTGAAGTCCACCGGGCAGGGCGAGGTCTTCCACGCCGAGGACCTCGACGACTACGTGCGGGCGGTCGAGGCCGTCCTCGGCGACCCGGGGCGGTACCGCGCCGTGTACGACGACCGGCCCGACCTGCTGCACGAGTGGACGTGGGAGGCGCAGGCCGAGGTGCTGGACGGCGTCTACGCCAGGCTGCTGCCGTCCGCCGCCAAACCGGCCCCGGGCGCGCCCGCGGCCGGGTCCGACGGCCACCTCATCGGCGCCCAGGACTGACGGTGGCGGCGGACAGGAGCGGCGACCGGGACGTGGCCGTCGTCACCCCCTGGTATCCGAACCCGAAGCAGGAGTGGGCCGGCGCCTTCGTCCAGTCGATGGTGGCGGCGACGGCCCCGGGCTGCGGCGACGTCACCGTCTACCACACCGAGGCGTGGCTGATGCGGCAGCCGGCGGAGGAGGTCGAGGCGGCGCGCGAGGCGCACCGCCGCCTCCTGCCGGTCGCGCTGCACCCCGCGCCCGACGTCGCGGGCTCGCGGCTGGTGCGCGTCCCGGTGCCGACGGTGCCCGACTACACCTTCGCCGAACTCGCCGTGCAGCACGCCCGGTGGCTGCGCGAGGCGCTGGGCGGCGAGCCGATCCCGGCGCCCGTCGTCCACGCCCACGTGGGGCTGCGCGGCGGCTGGACGGCGCTGGAGAACGCCCGCCCCGACGCGCGGGTGTTCGTCACCGAGCACGCGTCCTTCCTGGACAAGGTCCTGGAGCAGCCCGACTCGCGGGAGATGTACGAGCGGGTCCTGGAGCGCTGCACCGGCTTCCTCGTGGTCACCGACGTGCTGCGGGACACGCTCGCCGAGGCGTTCCCGGCGCTCGCCCACAAGATCGAGATGATCTCCAACCCGATCTCGTTCGGGGAGCCGCGCGAGCGTCCCGTGACCGAGCTGCGGCGCTGGCTGTACGTCGGCACCCTGGTCGAGCGCAAGGGCGTGGGCTGGCTGCTGGAGGCGTTCGCCGAGTGCCTCGCCGAGGACCCCGCGCTGACGCTGACCGTGGCCGGGCCCGGCGTGCTCGCCCGGCAGCTCCAGGAGCGGGCCGCCGAGCTGGGCGTGGACCACGCGGTGTCGTTCCTCGGCGCGGTCGCCCCCGACGAGGCCGCGCGGCTCATGCGCGAGCACGACCTGCTCGTCCACCCCGCCCGCTGGGAGACCTTCGGCGTGACGATCATCGAGGCGGTGGCGGCCGGGCTGCCGGTGCTCGTCACCCGCTGCGGCGGACCGGAGCGGACCCTGGCCGGCATCGAGGCCGCCGCGGGGGAGATGATCGACGTCGAGGAGAACGCGAGCTCGATCGTCAACGGGTACCGCCGCCTGCGCGACCGCTTCCCGGACGGCCTCGACCTGCCGAAGGCCCGGGAGATCCTGGACGGACGCTTCGGCTACCGCACGGTGGCCGAGGCGCACTACCGGCACTGGTTCCCGGAGGCGGGCGCGGACGACGGGCCCGAGGGCGCCGCCGACCGTGCCGCGGACGACGGGGCCGCCGACGGGGGAGAAGAAGCGTGAACGTGCTGTTCGTGGCGCTCGGCGCCTCCCGCCGGCCCGCGGTCGTCCGGGAGGCGGCCCAGGTCCTCGCGGACGGCGGCAGCGCCGTCGTGCTGGTGCGCAAGGCCTCGACCTGGGCGAAGGACCCGCTCCCGGACGGCGTCGACGCCGTCGAGCTGTCCGCGCTCGAACGGCGCTACCGTCCCGCCGCGGTGCGGATCCCGCTGTACCGGATCCCGGCGCTGCTGCTGCGGGTGTGCTTTCCCGGGCCGCTGCGGGGGCTGGGGAAGCGGATCGACTCCGCTTACCGCAGGCGCGTCGCGCGGCCCGTCGACCGGCGGCTCGCCCGCCTGTACCGGCGCGACGCCGACGCGGTGCGCCGCCGGACGGTCGACCGCGAGCTGCTCCGCGGCCGCTCCATCGACCTCGTCGTCATCGCCGATCCGCAGTCGCTGGTGACCGTGTCCGAGCTCGCGGACACGATCACGGGCGCCGGAGCGACGCTCTCCTACTCCGTCGCCCATGAAAGGCACCCGGCAGGCTACGCCAGAGGATGACTCAATGACCGAACGCCGCCCACGCCTCCTGTACCTCGCCTTCTACTTCCCGCCGTCCCGCGCGAGCGGCGTGTACCGGCCCCGGGCGACCGCCAACCGGCTGACCGAGCTGGGCTGGGACGTCACGGTCTTCGCGGCGCCGCTCCCGTTCCTCTACGACACGATCGGCTCGGTCGACGACAAGCTGACGGAGACCGTCGACCCGCGGATCACGCTGGTGCGCCCCGACCTGAACCGGTTCGTCTGGCAGACGGACCTGCGCGAGTACAGCCGGTTCCGGGGGGCGTTCCCCCAGCTGGCCCAGTCGCTGTACACGTGGGGGCAGAAGCACGTCTTCCCTGAGCACTACGCGTCCTGGGGGCGCGACTCCGTCCGCCGCGCGCTGCGGATGCACGCGCGGCGCAGGTTCGACGTGGTCCTCGCGACGGGGAACCCGTACTCCTCGTTCGCCGCGGCGTGGCTGTTCCACAAGCTGACCCGCACCCCCTACATCATCGACTACCGCGACTCCTGGACCCTCGACCAGTTCAGCGAGGAGCCGATGTTCGAGGACGGGCATCCCGCCTGGCGCTGGGAGCGGCGGGTGCTGCGGTCCGCGGCGAACTCGCTGTACGTCAACGACGCCCAGCGCGCCTGGCACGCCGAGCGCTACCCGCGCGCGGCGGACCGCATGATGACCGTCCTGAACGGGTGGGACGCCGACACGCTCCCGCAGAGCGCCGCGCCGCCCCCGGCGGCCCGCGCGACGACGGGCGGGCACGCGCCCCGCTTCTCCTTCATCGGCACGGTCACCGACAAGCAGCCCATCGAGGAGCTGATCGAGGGGTTCTCCCGCGCCCGCGCGCATTCGGACATGCGGGCCGCCACCCTCAACTTCTACGGCTACTTCGGGTTCTTCCAGGGCACCGACAACAAGCTCCGCAAGCGCTTCGCCGCCGCGGCCGAGGCCGCGGCGGAGGCCGTCAGCGCCCAGGAGGTCGGGGGCGGGGCGGCGGTGGCCGAGCAGGCGGAGGCCGCCGCCGGCGGCGGAGCGGACGGCGAGGAACTGCTCGCCCCCGGCGTCTACCACCGCGGCCCGGTGTCCAAGACGGCGCTCGCCGACGTCTACCAGGACTCCGACGTGCTGGTCTTCCTCAACGGGGGCGGGCGCTACGTCACCTCCGGCAAGATCTTCGAGTACATGGCGGCCGGACGTCCCATCGTGTCGGTCCACACGCCCGGGTCGGCGGCCGAGGAGCTGCTGCGCGGGTACCCGCTGTGGTTCAACCCGGGAGGGCTCGCCCCGGCCGACATCGCCGCGTCGATGGTGGCGGCCGCGAAGGCTGCGGCGGGACTGGACGAGCGGCAGGCGGCCGAGGCCCGCGCCTACGCCGACCGCTTCGAACGGAACGTGACGCTGGAGCCGCTCGTGGGGCGGCTCACCGAGCTGGCCGCCCGCAGGCGCGGCGTGAGCGGGTGACCATGTTGGGAGACGGTGACGTGCACGGCGCGCAGCCCCCGAAGGTGCTGGTCCTGGCCATGGACCCCAGGCTGACCATGGACCCGGCCCCGAGCGTGCCGCCCAAGCGCCAGCACAAGAGGGTCATCGGGCTGGCCGGGCACTTCGCGGAGGAGGGCGCGCGGGTCGACGTGGTGACCGCCGAGCCGGACGGGTGGGCGAACCTGGACGAGCGGGTGCGCCTGCACCGGCTCGACAAGGCGGAGGCCCGGCACCCGCTGCCCTGGCTGGAGCACACGGTCGTGATCCGGATGCCGCGGATCGCCGTCCGGCCGGTGGCGCGGGCGGGCCGTCTCGGCGCGCGCCTGGACCGCGCCCGGAGCCGCGCCTCCCGCGCCGTCCACCGGCGGCTCTTCCTGCCGTTCTACCGGCACGTCCGGCCGCACGTGCTGGCCCGCATCGCGCGGCGGCGCGTCCTGCGGGAGATCGACACGGGCGGCCTCGTCCGCGTCATCGTGATGGACCGGACGTCGGTGCCGCTCGGCCGCAGGCTGGCCCGCCTGCACCCCGACCTCGTCGTGACGACGCGGCAGGTGCGCGACCTCGACGCCAAGGCCTGACCGGCCGGCCGCCCCTCCGGGCTCAGCCCTTCTCGGTCAGGACGGTCGTGTCCGAGCCGTCGCCGGCGGGGGCCTCGACGTAGACCTCACCGGTCCGCGGGCACTCCCACGTGCCGTCGGCACGCTCGGCCAGCCGGGCGCCCGCCCTGCCGACCCAGCCGATCCGGCGGGCGGGCACGCCCGCGACCAGCGCGAAGTCGGGGACGTCGCGGGTGACCACCGCGCCCGCGGCGACCATCGCCCAGCGGCCGACGCGGACCGGGGCGACGCACACGCTGCGCGCGCCGAGCGAGGCGCCCTCGGCGACGTGGACGCCGACCGCCTCCCAGTCGTCGCCGCGCTTCAGCTTGCCGTCCGGGTCCACCGAGCGGGGCTCGCGGTCGTTGGTGAGCACGACGGCGGGGCCGACGAACACGCCGTCCTCCAGCACGGCGGGCTCGTAGACGAGCGCGTGGTTCTGCAGCTTGACGTTGTCGCCGATCCGCACGCCCGCGCCGACGTAGGCGCCGCGGCCCACGATGCAGCCCTCGCCGAGCCGGGCGCCCTCGCGGATCTGGGCGAGGTCCCACACGGTGGTGCCGTCGCCGAGTTCCGCGCCGGGGTCGACCTGGGCGCTCGGCAGGATGCGGTGACTCATGCGGTGCCTTCCATGCGGATGTTCAGCGGGTGGACTCGGATCACTCCGGCTTCGCGCCCCCGCCGGGGAGCAGCCGCCGGGCGCGCTTCGCCAGCGACGCCAGCGGCGCGGTGACGTGCACGGTCGCGGTCCTGCGGTCCATTCTGACGTGCACGCGGCGCGGGGGCGCCAGCGAGGCGGTCACCGGACCGAGGACGCCGCCGTCCTCGGAGGCCAGGCGCACCGCGACGGGGTCGCCGACGCCGTCGACCGCGAAGCGGGCCCGCCAGCGGCCGGGACGCGCGCCCGCGAGGGAGAGGTCGGCGCGCAGGCGGGACGGGTCGTCCGGCGCGGCCTCCAGCGCCGCGCGGACCGTCGTCTCGCCGTCGGCGTGGTGCAGCACCACGCGCATCGCGGGGCCGTCGCCGAGGACGGGCGGCGCGTCGGCCAGCACCCGGACCCGCCTCCCCGGCCCCCAGCCGACCTCCACGTCGGCGAAGTCGGCGGACGTGAGGGCGGCGCCGGCCTCCAGCGCGAGCGGCTCCCCGCGGCGCGCCTGCGCCGGGCGCAGGACGCGGGCCCCCGCCAGGGCCGCCCGCGGGAGGGGCAGGTCGCGCGGCCTGACCAGCGGCACCGTCCGCACGTGCCCGCTGAGCGCGACCTCGACGTGCAGGGTCCAGAGGCCGTCCGGGAGGGAGGCCGCCTCCGGGCCGACGGCGGCGGTGAAGGACGCTTCGACGCCTTCGTCCGCGGACGCGGCAACGGTCTCGCACTCCACAGGGCGGCGGTCGCCGTCGGCGTTCTCCAGCAGCAGCCGGACGACCGGGGTCCCCTCGTCGACGTCGCGGACGACCACGGTGCCGCCGACCAGCAGGGCGTCGTCCCCCCAGGCCAGCCGTGTCAGGGCGGGCAGGACCACCAGGGGCGCGGACGTCGCGAAGCATTCGTCGGGGATGCGGACGGCGGCGTCGCGGAAGAACGGGTACTTCAGGTAGGCGCGCCCGTCCTCCAGATGGAGGCGGGGCCGCGTCCCGCCGCGGCGGAACCGCAGGACCTCCACCAGCTCGTCGTCGAGGCCGTGCAGGACGCAGTGCCCGATCACCCGGTGGAGGGGGTGGGCCAGCTCCCGCTGCGCGGGGGTGTACCACTCCTCCAGCAGCTCGCGGCAGCCCGCGAGGGTGACCTTCTGGTCGTCGGGCGAGGAGTCCAGGTACAGGCGGTCGAGACGGCCGAAGACCTCCAGCCGCAGGTAACGCCGGTTCAGCCGCTCCCGCGTCTCGCCCGGCTCGGTGTGCTCGGCGACCTGCCGCATCGCCTGGCCGATGACCGTGTACAGGTCGGCGGGCGGGGCGCCGGCGCCCTGCGTCGCGCTGGAGCCGTCCTCGCGGGCGGCCCAGTAGTAGCAGTCGTAGTCGGCGAGGACGGAGACGCCGTCGGCGTTCAGGTAGGCGCCCGCGGTGAAGAGCTGGTCTTCGTGGGCCACCAGGCCCTCGGTGAAGCGGAGGCCCGCGCGCTCGACCAGCGACCGCCGGAAGAGCTGGAGCGCGGCCATCGACATCCGCCCGAACAGGTCGCAGTCGGGGTCGAGCACGTGGGTGCGCTCGATGGAGCGGTCGAACACCTTGGGCGACTTGCGGCCGCCCGTCCCGACCTGCTTGCCGAGGACGATGTCGGTGCCGTTGCGCTCGGCCATCGCCGTCATGCGCTCCAGCGCCTCCGGGCCCAGCCGGTCGTCGGCGTCCAGGAAGAACACGAACGTCCCGGTCGCCAGCTCCAGGCCGCGGTTGCGCGGCGCGCCCGCGCCGCCGGAGTTCGGCTGGTGGACGACCGTCAGCCGGTCGTGGGCGCGGGCGAGCTCGTCCAGCAGCTCGCCGCCGCCGTCGGTCGAGCCGTCGTCGACGGCGATGACCTGGACCTGCTCGGCGGGCAGGGACTGGGCGAAGACCGACTCCAGTGCCCCGCCCACCGTGTCCCGGCACTGGTACACCGGGACGATCACGCTGACCAGGGGGTGCGTCATGGTCCCTCTACACTCGGGGAAGCGACTGTGAGGGCCACTTTAAGCGTGCTCGGGGGCCGCCGAGACCGCTCGGCCGGAAATGGCGTACATCGTCGACCGGGGGCCGGCCTGCGCGAGCGCGTCGACGGCGGCGGCGAACCGCGTCATGGCGTCCGGGTGCTCGGGGCCCAGGAGGTAGTCGCGGAGCGTGCGCCGCTCCGCGGCCAGCGGGTCCTGGCCGGGCGTCGCCGCGACGGCGAGGATGTCGGCCAGCTCGGCGCAGCCCGGGTTCAGCAGGTAGGCGGCCGACGCGGACGGGAACTCGGTCCTGAAGAGGTTCTCGTCCATCCCGTCGGGGTTGGTGACGACGTAGGGCTTCAGGCTCGGGATGTAGTCGGAGATCACGCTGGAGATGTCGGTGATCAGCATGTCCGAGCGGTTGAAGCACTCGTAGAGGGAGGCGTCCGCGCCGGTCACCACCTGGTGGCCGCCCGCGCCGCCCCGGTTCGCCTGCTCGATCATCTTGATGAGCCGGGCGTGCACGGCGGCGGCCTCCGCCAGCCGCCGGCCGGTGTAGGGGTGCGGCCGGTAGATGACGCGCAGCCGCGGCCCCTGCTCCAGCAGCGTCCGGACGATCCGCTCGCCCATGCCGAGCAGGGAGCTGTAGCCGTGCTCGTTGTCCCAGCCCTCCCAGGTGGGCGCGTACAGGACGGTGGGGACGGGCCCGCCGGACGGCTCGGTGGTGATCTCACCGAGCTGCGGGCGGCCCACCTCGACGATGGCCTCGTCGCGCACCCCGGCGTCGGAGTTGTGGTACCGGTCGCGGCCCGCCGGGCCGGCCACCCACACCTCGTCGAAGACCTTGCTGACCGGGTTGGAGCTCGGGCCCTTGTCGCTGTCGCCGTGCCCGACGAACACGTGCTTGATGTGCTCCTCGCGGAGCAGGTGGAGGTTCTTGCCGGTGTTGCCCGGGTAGAGCGCGACCTTCACGGTGCCGAGGTCGAAGTTCATCATGTCCTCGGCCCGGGTGATGCACACGACGGGGAGCGGGGTGGGCGCGAGCGCGCCGACGACCTCGGGGGAGCGCACGAGGACCATCGCCTTGCGGTCCAGCCGCTCCAGCGCCTGGAGCCACATGTTGGCCTGGTAGACGGTCGTGGGCGGCCCGGTGAAGTACAGGACGACCTCGGGCTTGTACCGGTCGACGCGGCGCTGCACGTCGCGGCCCGTCCGCTCGGCGTTGAGGAGGCCGCGCATCCGGCGCAGCCGCGGCAGCTGCGCGGCGGCGACGGCGACGGCGACGGCCGCGGTGCCGAGGAGCCCGGCGGCCACCAGGGCCGGGAGGCCGACCAGGAGCCCGACGGTTCCGAACAGCAGCGGCAGGAGGTCGGCCTGGCCTTCCAGGAGGAGGGTGAGCCGGGCATGCCGGGGCGCGATGGGGGCGGGCAGCGCCGGCTCGCCCTGGCCGAGGCCGCGGGTCGCGAAGGGCAGCCGGTTGACGCGGCGCGAGGCGACCGCGCCGGCGAGGGTCGCGGCCCGGAGCCAGTCGACCAGCAGGAGGCCGACGGCCGCCAGGACGACGGTCGGCCGGCCGGCGTCGCCCGACTGGACCAGCAGCAGCACCAGGGCCCCCTGCCGGACCAGCACCCGCGCGCCCGGGCTCATCTGGCCCCAGCGCAGCGGCCTGGCCGCGTCCGGCAGCGTCCGGCCGACGGCGTACTCGGCCGCGTAGCAGAGCACGGCGGCGCCGAGGAACGCCCAGGGCGACCCGGCCGTGGCCGCCCCGATCAGCAGGCCGAGTGTGAGGGGCAGCCACAGCACAGACGAGTACCGCGTGAGAGCCGAGTACCGGGAGACGAGACGCCGCACGGCACACCTCCGTCTTGTCAGCGCCCGAGGGGTGGCGCAGTGGGGGAGAGGGGAAGGGGGGACCGCGCCCGCCGGGCCGAGCGGGCGCGTGCGGGGGAGCGGCGGTCAGCCGGAGCGGCCGCCGCTGAGGGGGTCTTCACGGCGCACGTCGATGACCTGCCCGGTGAGGCCGGAGAGCAGGACGTTGAGGGAGGTGCGGGCCACCTGGTCGGCGCTCAGCAGCGTGTGCGGGGGCTCCTGGCCGAACGCCGCGGTCCGCATGGGGGTGCTGGTCCGCTCGGGGTTGATGCAGTTGATCCGCACCTTGTCGCCGGACCACTCGTCCGCCAGCGCCTGGGTGAGGTTCACCGTGGCGGCCTTGGCGGAGGAGTACAGGCTGTAGTCGGCCCGCCCGCGGGTGTAGGAGCTGGAGGTGTAGAGCAGCAGCTGCCCGCCGGTCTTGGCCAGGTAGGGGAACGACGCCCGCGCGATGTGGATCGGCGCGAGGTAGTTGACGCGCAGCGCCTCCTCGATCGCGTCGGGGTCGATCGCGTCGAGCCGGCCGATCCGCAGGATGCCCGCCGTGTTGACGACGAAGTCGACGCGGCCGGTCGCCGAGTAGGCCTGCGCGAGCGCGCCGGCGACGTCGTCGGGACGCTCGACGTAGGTGCGGGTGGCGCCGCGGCTGTAGCCGAAGACGCGGGCGCCGAACCGCTGGGCCAGTTCCGCGATGGCGGCGCCGATGCCCTGGCTGGCGCCGAACACGACCATCGTCTTGCCGCCGAGCGCCTCGGCGTACTCGGCCTCGGTGAGGTCGGGGGCGTCGGAGGAGGCGAGCTGGAACAGCTTGTCCGCGACGAACATGTCGACCGGCTCGGTGACCTTCATGTTGTGCTCGTCGCCGGGGACGACGTAGATCGGGGTGCCGGGCAGGTAGCGCAGCACCACGGTGCAGTCGTCGGTCGCCTCGAAGTCCTCGTCCCGCCACGCCTTCTCGTAGGCGTCGCGGATGGTGGCGAGGCGGAAGCCCTGCGGGGTCTGCCCGCGGCGCAGGTTCGCCCGGCGCGGGACGTCCACGATGACGTCCTCGTCGACCTGGATGATCGTGTCGGCGGACGGGATGGCGACGTCCACCGCCCGGTGCTCGCGCAGCGCGGCCACGCAGTCGCGGATGATGCGCTGCGACAGCAGCGGGCGCACCGCGTCGTGGAACAGCACGCTGGTCGTCTCGGCCGGGTGGTCGGCGAGGGCGTCCAGGGCGAGTTGCGTGGTGGCGTTCCGGGACGTGCCGCCCGGAAGCACGGCCTTGACCTTGGTGCAGCCGGCCTTCCGCACGCAGTCCGCGGCGTCCTGGAGGAAGCCGGGGTTCATCAGGACGATGATCTCGTCGACGTCGGGGGCCTCCTCGAACACGCCCAGCGTGTGTTCGAGGATCGTCTTCCCGGCGATCTTGAGGAGCTGCTTGGGAGTGCTGAGACCCATCCGCTGTCCGCTGCCACCCGCCAGGATGACGGCGACGACGCGATGCTCACCCTGCGGCGCCATGACCAATGCGACCGTCCTTCTCCTTCATGGCAGCCGGAACGGCGGCCGAAAACCGAACGTGATGCAGTCACCCGTGGGACCTGGGGGTGCGGGCGGCGCGGCTTTCGCAGGGCTGGTGATCCGCACAGGGGGGAACTGCCGCCTTACTGTACCCGGTCTGTAGAACTTTGAGGCGAATTCATCGACCTTCCAGCTTCCTGTAACCCTTGCGTGACGGGGCCTGCGGCGTCCCTGACCATGATCGTCGCGGCCCGGGGCGCCCGCGCGCGAGATCGGTCTCACTTGCCGAAGAGGGGCCTCATGTCGGGTTCGACGGCCCAGCGGGTCACCCGGCGCACCGGGGAGGTGCTCAGCACCGTGACGATGACGAAGCCGGCGAGAAGGGCCGACAGCACGCCGGGGATCGTGTCGAACCAGGCGAGCTTGTGCCAGCCCTCGAACGTGAACAGCCGCATCACGAAGCCGTGCAGCAGGTAGCCGTAGATGGTGGCGGAGCCGAGGTCGCTGTACCAGGTGCGGCGGGACGGGGTGACCGCCAGGAAGGCCAGGATCAGCACCGTCCCGGTGAGCATCAGCCCGGCGCGCATCACGGTGCCGGTGAGCTCGTCCACGCCGAGGTCGCCGTTGGAGGTGTCCCAGTTCAGCCAGCGCGCGTTCATGCGGTCCTGGGTGAGGTACGCGCCCGCGAGCGCGGCGGCCAGGAGCGCGGCGCCCGTGATCCGCGCCCACGGCCGCCGGACGATCTGGATCACCTCGGGCGACAGCGTCAGCCCGAGGACGTAGAACGGCGCCAGCCCGAGGATCCGGTACAGGTCGAGCGTGTTCCCGATGTCGGCCATGTAGGTGAGGAGGGCGACGAGCACGGCCGTGGCGAGCGGGAACCTGAGCCGCCGCCACACCGGGGTGAGCAGCCGCCAGACGAACAGCGCCAGCAGGAACCAGGTCAGGTAGTAGGGGTCCAGCGCGTCGAACTGGAACGGCCGCCCGTCGACGCCCCAGGCGAACAGGCTGTAGGCGCACTGGAAGATCAGGTACGGCGCGATGGTCGAGCCGACAAGCCGCACGGCCTTGTCGTCGGTGAGGGTGAACCGCTTGGACAGGTATCCGCTGATCATGAGGAACAGCGGCATGTGGAACAGGTAGATGAAGTTCCAGAGCGCCGCGGCCAGCGGGACGTCCCGCAGGCCCGACAGCGCGTGCCCGCCCGCGACGAGCAGGATCGCCAGGTACTTGGCGTTGTCCAGGTGCGGGTCGCGTCCTCGGGGAGCCGGACCGCCCGCTGACCGCGGCTTGTCCTGCGGGCGCTCGGCGGGGGACGCGGCCGCCGGCGCGGAGCCGGGGACCGCCGCCTCGGCGGAGTCTGGAACCGCCACGACGGACGCCTCGGGTGTCTGTGTCATGAAAGATCTCTGATCCTGGGAGGGGCTCGTGGAGCATACCTAACGAATCACGACAGAACCCTCGGAGTCACCGCGCGCGGCCGGGGCGTCACGGGCGGGCGCCGCGGGACCGGGCCCGCGGATTTCGCCGGGCGCGCCGCGCGCAAGATCCGCTGAGGCGGGTAGACCGGCGGTTACGCCGTGCGGCGGCCCTCACCGGACGCCGCGGGCGGGGCGGGGGCCCGGGAACGGGCCCGGCGGGCGCGGGGACGAGGAGGGGCATGGGATACGGGAGGTCCACCCGGCAGGGGGTGGTGATCATCGCCGGCGGCGCCGTGCTGCTGGCCGGTGTCGCGCTGCTCGTGCTGCCCGGCCCCGGGCTGCTGCTGGTGCTCGCGGGCCTGCTCATCCTCTCCCGGGAGTTCCCCGCGGTGAACCGCTACGTCGAGCCCGTCCGGGAGCGGGCGATCCAGGCCGCCGAGGAGAGCGTGACGTCCTGGTGGCGCCTGACGGGCTCCATCCTCACCGGCCTCGCGCTGTTCGGCGCGGGCGTGGCCTGGGGGCTCGTGGACGAGCTGCCGCTCAGCGGATGGAGCACGGGCTCGGGGCTCATCCTGTCCGGCTTCATCCTCTTCGGGCTGCTGTTGTGGAGCTGGCGGCGGGTCAGGGCGCGCCGCACGGAGAGCTTCCCCGAGTGACGTGCCGGGCGGGCGGCCCGCCGCGGCCGGGCCCGGCCACGGCGAATGTTCCGCCGGGTTGATCCGCCGGCCGTGCGCGCCCGTGCAAAGGGCATGGGCATCCTTCTTCGTGTACTCGTGGCCGCCGGACTCGCGGCCGACGCCGTCGTGCACTGGCGCTTCGCGCCCGACATGGCCCCCGGGCCGAACACCCCGAGCGACGTCATCCCGGGAGACGACCTGTTCTACGGCCAGGCGATCGCGGCGGCCGTCGCGGCCCTGCTCGTGCTCGCCTGGGCCCGCAGGTGGACGTACGCGATCGCGTTCGTCGTCGCGGCGAGCGCGGCCGGCGCCGTGCTGCTGTACTACTTCGTCGACTTCGGGCAGATCGGCCCGATCCCGCGGATGTACGACCCGCAGTGGTACGCCGACAAGACGATCAGCTTCGCCGGTGAGGCCGTCGCCGCGCTCGCGGCGCTGGCCGGGTTCCTCACCGCGGGCAGGGGGGAGCACGCGGACGCGTCCTCGGCCGCCGTGCGGTGACGCGGCTGTCGCTCGCCGTACCTGGTGAGACGCGTCACGAGCCGCGGAGGCGCACCGGACCCGGGTCAAGGGAACGTGTCCGGTACGCCCCGGTTCGCCAAGGCCCTTGACCCGCGAATTGAACGCTCGTTCAATATCGGTATGGGGCGCATCGCGGGCGTCACTCGCGCGGAGACGCGGGAGCGGCTGCTCAGCGCCGCCGCCGACGAGTTCGCGCGGCGGGGCTACGACGGGACGCGCGTCGCCGACATCGCGCGCGCCGCCGGCGTCAGCAACGGCGCCCTGTACGCGCACTTCGACTCGAAGGCCGAGCTGCTGGTGGCCGCGCTGCGCGCGCACGGGCGGCGGCTGCTGGCCGACCTGTTCGACGCGGAGCCCGACCGCCCGGTCGTCGAGCTGCTGCTCGCCATCGGGCGGTGGCTTCCGAAGCGCCGCGACGCCCGCGCCCACCTCGTCGTGGAGGCCCTCGTCGCGGCCCGCCGGGACGGGGAGGTCGCCGGCCCCCTGCGCGACTACGTCGGCGAGCGCGCCGACTGGCTCGCCGGCCTCATGCGCATCGCCCAGGCGGGGGAGGAGATGGACCCGGCGCTGTCGCCGAACGCGCTCGCCCACCTCTGCCTGGTGATCGGGATGGGGAGCGCGCTCATCCCGCCGGACATGCACGCCG
Source organism: Actinomadura sp. NPDC000929 (assembly GCF_040492065.1). Lineage (NCBI taxonomy): Bacteria > Bacillati > Actinomycetota > Actinomycetes > Streptosporangiales > Thermomonosporaceae > Actinomadura > Actinomadura sp. NPDC000929. The sequence goes on from NZ_JBEUPA010000002.1 coordinate 133,817, forward strand.
TCGGTGACGAGGAGTGGGCCTCGCTGCTCGCGCGGATCGTGGGCGCGCTCGCGCCGCCCGTCCCCGCCGCCGTCCCACACGGGAGGAACACGATGAAGGTGCGGATCGACCCGGAGCGCTGCCAGGGCCACGGCCGGTGCTACGACCTGGCCCCTGGCCTGTTCGGCGAGGACGACGAGGGCTACGGCACGGTCCTCGGCGACGGCGCCGTCCCCGAGGGCGGGGAGCACGAGGCCCGCCTGGCGGTCGCGAACTGCCCCGAGCGGGCGATCGACGTCCTCGGGGAGGAGTGAGATGACCGCGGACGACCGCTTCGACAGGGACTTCAGGGAGCAGCGGGAGGGCCGCCCGCTCGGCACCCGCAACGAGGTCGTCACGGGCCCGGTCTCCGACTGGGCGACCGACTTCTCCCACCTGGAACCGGAGTGGGCCGCCGACCCGTACCCGATCCAGGACGACCTGCGGCGGCGCTGCCCGGTCGCGCGGACCGAGCGGTTCGGCGGCGGCTGGCTGCCGACCCGCTACGAGGACGTCGCGGCGATCGCCTACGACACCGAGCGCTTCACCTCCCGCTCGGTCGTCATGAGCAACTTCCGGCCGCCGCGCGAGGCGGCGCCGATCGGCGTCACGCCGCCGATCTCCTCCGACCCGCCGTTCCACCACGACGCGCGCCGGCTGCTGCTCCCCGCGTTCACGAGGTCCGCGGTGGCGCGGCTGGAGCCCGCGACCAGGGCGTACTGCCACGAGCTCATCGACTCCTTCGAGGGCCGCGACGTCGTGGACGCCGCCCACGAGTACGCCCAGCACATCCCGATCCGGGTCATCGCCGACATGCTCGGCTTCCCGCCCGAGGACGGGCCCCGGTTCCGGGAGTTCGTCGAGAACACCCTCGAAGGGGTCAACCTCCCTCCGGACGAGCGCATCGCGCGCATGGACAAGCTGTTCGACTACCTGCTGGAGCAGATCCGCGACCACATCGCGAACCCCCGGGACGACCTCACCACCTACCTCGTCGAGGCCGAGCTGTACGGGCGCAGGCTCGAACCGTCCCACGTCTCGGGGACGATGGCGCTGCTGCTCATCGCGGGGATCGACACCACCTGGAGCGCGATCGGCGCCTCGCTGTGGCACCTGGCGAGGACGCCCGCGGACCGCGAGCGCCTCGCCGCCGACCCGTCGCTCGTGCCGACCGCGATGGAGGAGTTCCTGCGCGCCTTCGCGCCCGTGACGATGGCGAGGCTGGTGCGGGAGGACATGACCTGGCGCGGCGTCGAGATGAAGGCCGACGACTGGATCCTGCTGTCGTTCCCCGCCGCCAACCGGGACCCGGCCCAGTTCGACCGGGCGGACGAGATCGTCATCGACCGCGAGGTCAACCGGCACGCCGCCTTCGGCCTCGGCATCCACCGCTGCGTCGGCTCGCACCTGGCCCGGATGGAGCTGCGCACGGCCCTCGAAGTCTGGCTGGAGCGCGTCCCGTCCTTCACCCTGGCCGACCCGGCGGCGGTCACCTGGGCCGCCGGCCAGGTCCGCGGCCCCCGCACCCTCCCCGTCCGCATCACCTGAGGCGCTCGGCCAGCCGGGGGAGCAGGCGGAGCGCGTTCGCCCGGTCGACGGCGCGGTGGGCGCGGTCGTCCAGCACCGGGTCGCGGTCGAGGTCACGGGTGTTCAGCGCGACCTCGCGGGCCGAGTTCGCGGGCCAGTCGGTGCCGAACAGGACGCGGTCGGCGCCGACGGCCGCGATCAGGGACGGCGTGGCGTAGGGGGAGACCGGCAGGGCCGTGTCGTAGTGGAAGCGGCGGAGCGCCGGGCGCATCCGCGCCGGGAGCGGGCCGCCGTCCTCCCGGGCCGAGCGCTCGGCCCGTCCCGCCATGTACGGCAGGAACCCGCCGCCGTGGGACAGGATGACCGACACCCGCGGGTACCGGTCGAGGGTTCCGGCGGCGATCAGGCTGAGCGCGGTGCGGGTGGTGTCGAGCAAGTAGTCGGCGAGCCAGTCCCCGACGCCCGGAGCCTCGGCCAGGCCCCTGGGCGCGACGGGGTGGGCGAACACGACCGCGCGGCGCCGGTCGAGCTCGGCCCACAGCGGGTCGAACATCGGGTCGCCGAGGTAGTGCCCGGCGGCCGAGGTGTTGAGGAGGACCCCGTCCGCGCCGAGGTCGTCGAGGGCGTGGGCGATCTGCCGCACGGCCAGGTCGGGGTGGAGCATCGCCGCGTTGGCGAAGAAGCCGAACCTGGTGGGGTGCTCGCGCACCAGCTCGGCCAGCGACTCGTTGCACACCTGGACGCCCGAGACGGCGAGCCTCCGGTCCGTGAACGCCTCGGCGGGCACCGGCGCGGACGCCACCCCGGCGGCGATGCCGTTGGCGTTCATCGTCCGCAGGGTGCTCGGCAGCGTCCAGCGGGCCCAGGACGGTCCGCCGGTCGGCGGGAGGAGGCCCTGCTCGATCGCCCATTCCCGCATCCTGCGCGGGACGGCGTGGTGGTGGGTGTCGATCCTGCCGCGCGACCGGCCGGGGACGGCGGCGGCCGCCTCACCTGCCGGAACGGCGGCCGCGGCCATCGCCAGGCCGGTCACCTGCAGGGCGCGGCGGCGGGTCGTCTCGGGCATGCGGGTCTCCTTCGCTCGTTCGACGGGCCGCCCACCCAAACTCTCTCTCATAAGAAAGTCTCATCTGAGACTATATCAGAAGGCTCTAAACTGGAGCGATGCTCGACGACCTGCTCGAACGCATCCTGTCCGAGGACGGCGACCCGGCCGTCCGGCACGTGGGCCTCGGCATGCTGCTGGCCACCGCGCACAACCGGAGCCGGGCGAGCATGAACGACGAGCTGCGCCCCCTCGGCGTCGACGTGCGGGCGTTCTGCATGCTGCTCGCCCTGGAGATGTACGGGCCGTCCAGCCAGCGGCGCCTCATCGACCTCACCGGCATCGACAAGTCCACGATGGTGCGCGTCGTCGACGAGCTGGAGGCGGGCGGCCTGGTCCGGCGCGAGCGCGCCCCGCAGGACCGCCGGGCGCACTCCATCAGCCTGACCCCGGACGGGACGCGCACGCTGGAGCGCGGGCGGCGCGCCGCCGCCGACGTGGGCGAGCGGCTCTTCGGCCGGGTCGGCGGAGACCAGCGGGACCGCCTCGTGGAGCTGCTCCGCCGGATCGCCGAGGACGCGGGCTGAGCGAACCGCCCGGGGCGGCGCCGCGGGGGCGTGTGTCGTAAGCGGAGGCCGTGGCGCTGAGTAAGAGAGAGGTCACGCGGTAGAGAAGTCCCTAGCGCCGTACAGGAGAGAGTGAACATGATCCTTTTGCTGGGCCGGCCGGCATGAGCGGTGCGGACGAGGTCGTCGTCCACGAGACGCTGCCGTCCCGCGTCCTGATCGGGCCGGGCGCGAGCGATCTCGTCGCGGACGAGGTCGCGCGGATCGGGGCCGGAAGGGTGCTACTGGTCGCGGCGCCGTCCGCCGCCGGGCCCGCCGACCGGATCGCCGGGGCGCTCGGGGCCGGGCTCGCCGCGCGCTTCGACCGTCCGGCCCCGCACACCCCGGTCGCCGTGACGGCGCGCGCCCTGGAGGCGGCCGCGGGCGCGGACTGCGTGGTCGCGGTCGGCGGCGGCTCCGCGATCGGTCTGGCCAAGGCGGTGTCGGCGCGGACGGGGATGCCGCAGGTCGCGGTGCCGACCACGTACGCGGGTTCGGAGATGACGCCCGTGCTGGGGGAGACCGAGGACGGCGTGAAGACCACGCGCCGCGCTCCGACGCTGGCGCCCGGGACGGTCGTCTACGACCCCCGCCTCACCCTGGGCATGCCGTCCGGGCTGACCCGGACCAGCGCGATGAACGCGCTCGCCCATGCCGTCGAGGCCCTGTGGGCGCCGGACGCCACGATGGTCACGGACGCGCTGGCGACCGAGGCCGTCGCCGGCATCCTGGGCGCGCTGCCCGACGTGCTGGACGACCCGGCGGGGCCGGAGGGGCGCGCGCGTCTCCAGTCGGCCGCGTGGCTGGCCGGGATCTGCCTGGCGCGCACCCGGATGGGGCTGCACCACCAGCTCGCGCACGTCCTCGGCGGCGCGTTCGGCCTCCCGCACGCCGAACTGCACACGATGCTGCTGGCGCACGTCATGGCGTTCAACCTGCCGTCGGCGCCCGCCGCCTCGGCCCGGCTGGCGCGGGTGGCCGGGCCGGACCCGGTCGCGGTCGTCGCCGCGCTGGCCCGGGAGCACCGGGGCCCGACCCGCCTGTCCGCCCTGGGCGTCCCCCGCGAACGGCTCCCCGAGATGGCCCGGCGCGTGGCCGCCGACCCCTATCCCAACCCGCGCACGCCGGACGCCGAAGCGGTCGCGGAACTGCTCGACGCGATGTGGTGAGCGGCCGGTGGCGAATGTTTCTCGCGATATTCGAATAGGGATCGCCGTTCTCCCGCGGTCAATGAACCAGTCAATGGGATCCTCTATTCTCGGTGTATGTCCACTCCCGGTCCGGAGCCCGAATCGAAATCGGTTCGGGTGCTGATTGTCAGTGACAATCCGGTCTCCCGGATCGGATTCGCGTCGCTGCTGGAAGCGGTGCCGCACGTGGTCGTCGCCGGGGGCGCCCCCGTGGACCGCGCCCCCGCCGCCGTCCGCGACCACGCGCCCCACGTGGTGCTGCTGGACGCCTCGCCGCCGCACCCGGGCACCGTCGGACGGCTGGCCCGGGCCGGGCCCGGCGTCCGGATCGTCGTGGCGACCGCGACGCAGGACCCGCACGTCCTCGTGCGGGTCCTCGCCGCGGGGGCGCACGGCTGCCTCACCTACGGCCACTTCGAGCCGGCGGAGCTCGCGGACGTGCTGGTCGCGGCCGGGCGCGGGCAGTCGTCGCTGTCCCCGCCGGTGGTGACCGCGCTCGTGCGCTGGCTGCACGACGGGACGCGCCGCCCGCCGGTCCGGCCGGATCCCGGGCTGACGGCCCGCGAGGCCGAGATCCTGGACCTGATCGCCGCCGGGCTGACCAACCGGCAGATCGCCCGCCGCCTGGTCATCGCGGAGAAGACCGTGAAGAACCACGCGCACCAGATCTACAAACGCCTCGGCGCGGCCGGCCGCGAGCACGCCATCGCCCGCTGGCGGGAATTGCGCCCGGCGTCCGCCGGCGGCGGGACGGACGTTCCCTAAAACCGTTCATGGGCGGCGACAAACCGATCGCCGCAGGTCCTGCGGAGTCCTAGGACCGGTCCCGGTCGAAGACGGGACCGGCCCCCGCCTTTACTTGCCTGTTGCGGTCCCGCATGCTCTGGGCGTCCGGTTCGAAAGAACTCAATCGCCTTTCTATTCGGGATGTGAACGGTGTTGAAATTCAGTCGTCGCCGTCGCGTGCTCCGGGAGGCCCGGTGAGCCTCCCGCGCCGCCCCGCTCTCAGCGTCCTCGCCGGGGCGCTGGCAGCGGCCGCCCTGACCCTCTGCCCGCAGCCCGCGGCCTCCGCCGCCGGGCCCCGCGTCGACCTGCGGGTGCTCGTCGTCACCGACGGAAGCGGCTCGGTGTCGGCCGTCGCGGACCGGTTGACGACCGAGGGCGTCCCCCACATGACCGTCGACCTGCGCGACTCCGGCCGGCCGGTGATCGACGAGGCGTTCCTGTCCGACACCGTCGACGGGGCGCCGCGCGCCAAGTACCAGGCCGTCGTGCTGCCCAACGCGGCGCCGTTCTCCAACGCCGCCGAGATGACGGTGCTCGCCGACTACGAGAAGCGGTTCGGGATCCGCCAGCTCGACTCCTACGTCTACCCGTCCGCCACGGTCGGGATGAACGCCCCCGGCTACGCCGGCACCTTGGACGGGACCACGGCCGAGGTCACCGGCGCCGGGCGCGGCGACGCGTTCCGGTACCTGCGCGGGCCCGTCCGGTTCGACGACAACGCCGCCGACGTCGGCGAGAGCTACGGCTTCCTGGCGACGCCCCTGCCGGACGATCCCGCGACCGGGGCGTCCTTCCAGACGTTCCTCACCGGAACCGTCCAGGGCAGGACGGGCGCGCTCGGCGGCGTCTACACCCACGACGGGCGCAGCGAGCTGGTGCTGACCTTCAGCGCCAACAGCGACCAGTGGCAGTTCCGGACGATCGGCCACGGCATCGTCACCTGGCTGACCAAGGGCGTCCATCTCGGCTACAGCCGCAACTACTTCGGCGTCCACGTCGACGACGTGTTCCTGCCCGACGCGCGGTGGAGCACCGAGGACGACTGCACTCCGCACGAGGACTGCGAGGGCCCGACGTTCACCGAAGAGATCCGCATGAAGCCCGAGGACGTCGCGTTCGCCGACCAGTGGCAGACGCGGCGCGGGTTCGCGCTCGACCTGGCGTTCAACGGCGACGGCAGCGACGACGAGATACGCGAGAAGGGAGGCGACCCGCTCGCCGACGCCTTCGTCGCCGCCCGCGGCAGGTTCCGCTGGCTGAACCACACCTTCGGCCACACCTACCTCGGCTGCCGGCAGGACCTGCGGTTCCGGCCGTGGACGTGCCTGAAGGACCCGGAGACCGGCGAGACCCTCTACGTCGGCGCCGACGACATCGAGCAGGAGGTCACCAGGAACATCGACTGGGCGACCGCCCGCGGCATCGCCCTCGACACCCGCGAACTGGTCACCGGCGAGCACTCGGGCCTGCGCATCCTGCCGCAGCAGCCCGACGACAACCCGAACCTCGGGCCCGCGCTGGCCGCGGCCGGCGTCGAGTGGACGGCGGGCGACGCCTCCCGCGAGAGCGGGCAGCGGGAGCTCGGGGGCGTGCGGACCGTCCCGCGCCATCCGCTCAGCGTCTTCTTCAACGTCGCGACGGAGGCCGAGGAGGTCGACGAGTACAACTACCTCTACACGCGCCGGGCCGACGGCGGCAGCGGCCTGTGCGAGGACCACCCCGACACGGCGACGTGCATCGCACCGCTCGACCCCGCCACCGGGTTCACGTCCCACATCGTCCCGACCGACGCGCGGATCACGCTGTCGCACGTCCTCGGCAACGACCCGCGCCCGCACTACGCGCACCAGTCGAACCTCACCGAGGGCCGCATCCTGTACACGCTGCTCGACCGGGTCCTCGCCGACTACCGCGCGGTGTTCGCCGACGACACCCCGGTGACGAACGTCCCGATGGCGGCGGCGGGCGCGGAACTGCGCCGGCAGGACGCGTGGCGCGCCGCGCTCAGGGGCGGCGGCGTCACCGCCTACCTCCAGGACGGCAAGGTCACGATCAAGGCGCCGGGCGGCCTCGACGTGCCGGTCACCATGCCGGAGGGCACCCGGGAGGGCGGCGAGCCGTTCGGCCGGGCCTACGCGGGCGAGCGCTCGGACCACCGGGCCGGGGACGTCACCCTCACCCCGCCCGGAGCCTGACGTTGGAGATCACCCTGGTGACGGAGGGAACGTATCCGCACAACTACGGTGGCGTGAGCGTCTGGTGTGACCAGCTCGTCCGGGGCATGCCGGAGCACTCCTTCCATGTCCGGGCGCTCACGACCACCGGGTCGGAGCCGGTGGTCTGGGACCTTCCCCGCCATGTGACCGCCGAGTCCGTCCCGATGTGGGGGCCGTCCGGAGGGCGGCCCCCGTCCCGCGGCGAGGCCCGCCGGTTCGAGCGGCTCCTGCGCCCCTTCCTGGACGCGGTCCTCGCGCCCTCCCGGGACGCGGAGGTCTTCCCCCACCTCCTGCGCGGGCTGTTCGAGTTCGGGCGGACGAGCGACCTCGGTGCGGCGATGCGCACCGAGGGGCCCGTCCGCTGGCTCATGGACGCCTGGACGGCCCGCGCCGACGAGTTCGACCGGATCGGCGTCCGGCCCACCGTCCACGACGCGCTCACGGCGATCGACCTGCTGGAGCACCTGCTGCGCCCGCTGACCGTCCCGCCGCCGCGCGCCGACGTCACGCACGCGGTGTCCAACGGCGTCCCCGTACTGCCCGCCCTCGCCGCCAAATGGACCCACGGAACCCCGCTGTGCCTCACCGAACACGGCATCTACCTGCGGGAACGCTATATCGGGATGCGGCGGTCGCCGTTCGCGTGGCCGGTCAAGGCGGTGGTGCTCGGCTTCATGCGCCTGCTGTGCGCCGCGGGCTACCGCTCGGCCGACCTGCTCACCCCCGCCAACCTCTACAACCAGCGGTGGGAGGTGAGATGCGGTGCCGACCCCGGGAACATGGAGACGGTCTACAACGGCGTGGACCCGGCGAGCTTCCCGGCCGCCGGCGCCGAACCCGCCGGCCCCGTCCTCAGCTGGGCGGGGCGCGTCGACCCGATCAAGGACCTGGAGACGCTGATCCGGGCGTTCGCGCTGGTGCGGGAGGAGCTGCCGGAGGCGCGGCTGCGGATGTTCGGCGGCACCCCGTCCGGCGGGGAGCGGTACCGGGCCCGCTGCGAGGAGCTCGTCGCCGACCTCGGCATCGCCGGGCGGGCCACGTTCGAGGGGCGGGTCGACGACATCCGCGACGCCTACGCGGCGGGCACGGTGGTCGTCCTGTCGAGCATCTCCGAGGGCTTCCCCTACACGCTGATCGAGGCGATGACCTGCGGCCGCGCGACCGTGGCGACCGACGTCGGCGGGGTGCGGGAGGCGGTCGCCGACACCGGGCTGGTCGTCCCGCCGCGCGCGCCGCGCCAGATGGCGGACGCGTGCCTGCGGCTGCTCGGGGACGAGATGGCGCGGCGGCGACTCGGCCGCGCCGCGCGGGAGCGGGCGCTGGAGCTGTTCACCGTGGACCGCGCGATCGACGCGTTCCGGGACATCTACACGGGGCTCCGCGCTCCCGGCGGTGCGAACCGCCCGGCGGCCGAGGCGAGGCTCGCGTGAGCGCCTCGGTGGAGGGCCTGCGCGAGCGCATGGCCGACCTCTGCGCGGGCGCCGTCGACGCGCTGGAGGTCACGGCCGGGCTGGAGGCGGAGGGCGTCAACGACGAGGCGGCCAAGGCCTACGGCCATCCGGACGTGTTCGCGCTCGCCGAGGATCTGTACGCCCGGACGCCGCGCCGCCCGCCGCCGCCCGAGAACGCCGAGGCGCCGTGGAGGCCCGAGCCGCTGCGCCACCTGCTGCGCGGCGTGCTGTTCGGCCTCCCCGGGCTCTGCTACGTCTCCGCTTCCCAGGTGCTGGACGGGACGGGCGCGGGCGTCCTCCTGGTGTTCTCGCTGCTGCTGTCCTGGGCGTTCAGCCAGGGGACGGCCTACCTCGGGTACGTCCGGCTGGGGCTCGCGGGCCGGGCGGCGGCGTCCGGCGTCCTGCGCTACGGGCTTGCCGGCGGGACGCTGGTCGTCGTCCCGGCAACGGTGGGCGCGGGCGTGCTGACGGGAGCGGGCACGATGGCCACGGCGCTGTCCGCCGGGCTGTCGGCCTACCTGCTGTCCGCCACGGCCGTGCAGGTCAGCGGCGCCGAGGTGTGGCTCCTCTTGGCGCTGCTCCCCGGCGTCGCCGCGGCGGCGCTCCACCTCGCCGGGCACGGGCCGCCCCCCGCGGTCTGGGGCGCGTGGGCGGTGTCGCTCGCGGCCACGGCGGTGCTCGCGCTCCTCTGCACGCGCGGCGCCGGACGTGCAAAGGTGACGCGCGCGGACCTCAGGGCGGCGCTGCCGTTCGCCCTCTTCGGCGTGCTGACCGGCGGGCTGCTGACGTACACGCTGCTGTGCGCTCTGGCGGGCCGTCCCGTCCCGTCGGGGACCACGACGGTGGCGGTGCTGTCGCTCTCGCTGTCGATGGGCTGCGCCGAATGGGTCCTGTACGCCTACCGCCGGCGCGTCCACGACCTCCTGCGGTCGCACACCGGCATGGCCGGGTTCACACGCGCCGCCCGCACCGTCCTGGCCCGGGCGCTCGTCCAGTACCTGGCGGCGCTGCTGGCGATCACCGCCGCCGCCGCGGTCATCGCCCGCCTGCCCGCCACGGCCGTCACGGCGCGGACGCTCGGCGGGTTCGCCGCGCTCGGCTGCGCGTTCTTCACGGCCCTCGTCCTGCAGGCCTGCGGCCGCATCGGCGCCGCCCTCGCCGGATACGCCTGCGCCCTGGCCGCCGAGGCCGCGGCGGTCCCGGCCCTGCCGAACGCCGCCCCCGCCACGGTCCAGCTCGCCGCCGCGTGCGGGCTGCTCGTCCTCCTCACGATCCACGCGGGCCGCGTCCTGGCCCGCGCGACCTCCCATCGATGAAGGGCAGACAACGATGCAGAACACGGTCGCCGTGACGGGAGCCGACGGGTTCATCGGCTCCCACCTGGTCGAAGCGCTCGTGGAACGCGGGCATCGCGTCCGGGCCATGGTGCAGTACAACTCGTTCGCGTCCTGGGGATGGCTCGACGACGTCGCGCCCGACGTGATGGAGCAGGTGGACGTTGTGCCGGGCGACGTCCGGGACCCGGCGTCGGTGCGCGGCCTGGTCCGGGACGCGGAGGCCGTCTACCACCTGGCCGCGCTGATCGCGATCCCGTACTCCTACCGGGCGCCCCGCTCGTACGTCGACGCCAACGTCACCGGGACCCTGAACGTCCTGGAGGCCGTGCGGGACGAGGAGACGCCGCGGCTCGTCCACACCTCCACCAGCGAGACGTACGGGACGGCGCGGCGCGTCCCCATCGACGAGTCGCACCCCCTCCAGGCGCAGTCCCCGTACGCGGCCACGAAGATCGCGGCGGACAAGCTGGTGGAGAGCTACCACGCCTCGTTCGGCCTGCCCGCGGTGACGCTGCGCCCGTTCAACACCTTCGGGCCCCGCCAGTCGGCGCGCGCGTTCATCCCCACCGTCGTCGGCCAGATCGCCGCCGGGACCGGCGCGGTCGAGGTCGGGGCGCTCGAACCCACCCGCGACTTCACGTTCGTCCGCGACACCGCCGAGGCGTTCGTCGCGCTCGGCACGGCGCCCGCCGGGGACGTCGTCGGCGGCACGTTCAACTCCGGCACCGGCGTGGAGATCTCGATGGGGCGGCTCGCCCGGACCATCGCCGGCCTGATGGGCGCCGATCCCGAGTTCCGGTGCGCCGCCGACCGCGAGCGCCCCGCGGCGTCGGAGGTCATGCGGCTCGTCTGCGACAGCGGCCGGCTGCGCCGCGTCACCGGCTGGCGGCACCGGCACACCCTCGAAGAGGGCCTCAAGCAGACCGTCGAGTGGTTCCTCGACCCCGCCAACCTGGCGCGCTACCGGACGTCCACCTACACCATCTAGTACCTACACCCTCTAGTGAGGCACCATCATGCACGCCGTCATCCTCGCGGGCGGCAAGGGAGTGCGGCTGCGCCCGTACACGACGACCCTTCCGAAGCCGCTCGTCCCCATCGGCGACGAGTACTCCATCCTGGAGATCCTGCTGCACCAGCTGTCCCGGCAGGGGTTCGCCACCGTGACGCTGGCCATCGGGCACCTCGGGCACCTCATCCGGTCCTACGTCGGTGACGGGAGCCGGTGGGGGCTGCGCGTCGACTACGCCTCCGAGGAGGCGCCGCTCGGCACCATCGGCCCGCTGCTGGCCATGCGGGACCGGCTCCCCGCCGAGTTCCTGGTGACCAACGGCGACGTCCTCACCGACCTCGACTTCGCCGGGCTGCTGGACGAGCACCGGGCGGCCCGGCCCCCGCTGACCGTCGCCACGTACGCGCGGAAGGTCGACATCGACTTCGGCGTCCTCACCGCCGTCGACGGGCGGGTCGTCGAGTTCGCCGAGAAGCCCACGCTCGACTACCAGGTCAGCATGGGCGTGTACGGGGTGTCCGCCGCCGCGCTCGCCGCGTACGAGCCGGGGTTCCCGCTCGGCTTCGACGAGCTCGTCCTCGACCTGCTGGCGGCCGGGCGCCATCCGCGCGCGTACCGGTTCGACGGGTACTGGCTCGACATCGGCCGGCCCGCCGACTACGACCGGGCCAACGCCGAGTTCCCCGCGCTGCGCCCGCAACTGCTGGAGGGCCGCGTCCCGGCCTCCCGGCGGTCATGAGCCGGATCCTGCTGGTCGGCGCGACGGGGTTCGTCGGCCGGCACGTCCGGGCGCGGGCGGCCGCCGCCGGATTCGACGTCGTCGCGGCCGGACGGTCACCGGGGCTCGGCGGCCTGCCGCTGGACCTGACCGCCGGCCCCGGCGACGTGGCGGCGGCCGTCCGGCGCGTCGCGCCGGACGTGGTCGTCAACTGCGCCGGGGTCACGCACGGGTCCCCCGCGGAACTCGTCCGGGGCAACGTCGTCGCCGTCGCGAACCTCCTCGCGGGGGTGGCGGCGGCGCCGGGGCCCGTCCGGCTCGTGCACCTCGGCTCGGCCGCCGAGTACGGGCACGTCGAGCAGGGCACGCCCGTCTCGGAGCTCGCGCCGCCGCGCCCGCTCGGCCCGTACGGGGTCACGAAGCTGGCCGGGACGGAGCTCGTCCGCGCCGCCGGGCTCGACGCGGTCGTCCTGCGGGTGTTCAACCCGGTCGGGCCCGGCGCCCCCGGCACCACGCTGGCCGGGCGGCTCGCCGCCGAGCTGCGCCGCGCGGCGGGCGCCGGCGAGGACGTGCGGGTGGGGCCGCTCGACGCGAGCCGCGACCTCGTGGACGTGCGCGACGTCGCCGACGCGGTGGTCGCCGCCGTCCGCGCCCCCGGCGCGCTGCCCGCCGTGCTGAACGTCGGCAGCGGGCGGGCCACGCCGCTGCGGGACATGGCGGCGCTGCTGCTGCGCGTCACCGGCGCGCGGAGCCGGGTGCTGGAGTCCGCCGCGGGCTCGGACCGGTCGGCGGGCGTGGCCTGGCAGCGCGCCGACATCGGCGCCGCCGGGCGGGCGCTCGGCTGGACCCCGGCCACCGACCTGACGACGTCACTGCGCGACCTCTGGACGGACCACCTCCTAAAGGAGCGGAGCGATGCGGGGGGTGTGGGGGGTCGTCCCCCCACAGGGAGCACGGATGAGCGGAGCGATCCGGGGGGTGCGGGGGGTCGTCCTCCCACGGGGAGCACGGATGAGCGCAGCGATGCGGGGGGTGTGGGGGGTCGTCCCCCCACAGGGAGCACAGCATGAGCGGAGTGGGGCTTGCTTCGTCGGTGGCCGTGCCGGCGTACTTCCCTCCCGGCGCCGTCGACTGGACCGACCTCGCCGACCCTCGCCTCGGCGCCGTCGTGCTCAACGTCGACAGCGGCGCGGGCACGGCACGGGACGGCGGGTTCGCGGACGTCGCGCACCGCACGTCCGCCGCCGGGGTGCGGCTCGCCGGGTACGTGGACACCGCGTACGGGCGCCGCCCGCCCGCCGAGATCGAGGAGGAGGTGCGGCGGTACCGCCGGTGGTACGGCGTCCGGGCGGTGTTCCTCGACCAGGTGCCGGCCGGGCCCGAGCACGTGCTGCGGTACCGGCGCATCGTGGCGGGCGTCCGGGCGCGGGGCGCGGAGCACGTCGTCCTCAACCACGGCGCGTACCCCGACGAGGCGTACGCGCGGCTCGCCGACCTGCTCGTCACCTTCGAGGGGCCGTGGTCGACGTACCGGCACGTCCGTGCACCCGAGTGGGCGACGCGGATGCCCGCCGAGCGGTTCTGCCATCTGGTCTACGCGGCGCCGCGCCCGGTTCTCCCACGCGCGCTCGCGCGGGCCGGACGCTGCAACGCAGGCGTCGTGTACATCACCGACCGGACGGGAGCGAACCCGTGGAACGGCCTGCCCGAGTACTTCTCCAGGGAGCTTTCCCTCGTCTACGCGGCGGACTGAGCGGGGTCGTGTCGTTCCGCTGCGATGGTCCGGCCGGTGCTTTACGCTCACACCCCATGCGTGGACCACTGGTGCGAATCACGTCCGTCCTGGTCGCCGGGACGTCCCTGCTCGCCGCTCCCGCCATGCACCCCGCGGCGCTCGCCACCGCCGAGGCAGGCACCGCCAAGGCAAGCACCGCCGCCAAGGGAGATCTGGGCAAGGACCTCGACGCCATCCTCGCCGACAGCCGCCTGGAGGGCGCCACCGTCGGCGCCGTGGTGCGCGACGCCCGCACGGGCGCCGTCCGCTACTCGCGGGGCGCGACGGCACAGGTGATGCCCGCCTCGAACATGAAGCTCTACACGTCGGGAGCGGCGCTGTCGCTGCTGGGGCCCGGGTACCGGTTCCGCACCGGCGTGTACGCGCGGGCGGTGTCCGGGTCGTCCGTCAAGGGCGACCTCTACCTCAAGGGCACCGGCGACCCGACGACGCGGGCCGCCGACTACGACCGGCTCGCCGCCCAGGTGGCGGCGCGGGGCGTCCGGCGCGTCGAGGGAGGCCTCGTCGCGGACGACTCCTGGTTCGACGCCGTCCGCACGCCCTCCCACTGGGACCCCACCGACCTGCAGTACTACTACGCCGCGCAGACGTCCGCACTGACCGTCGCGCCGGACGACGACTTCGACGCCGGATCGGTCGAGGTGTCGGTGCGGCCGGGCGCCGCCGAGGGCGCGCCGGTCGAGGTCGGGCTGGCCCCGGCGACCCGTACCGTCAAGATCGACAACAGGGCGGTCACGGGCACTCCCGGGTCGCCGTCCACGCTGGCGGTGAACCGGGCCAACGGCAGCGACACCATCGTGGTGAGCGGCTCCCACCCCGCGGGCGGCGCGGCCTACACCACCCTGCGCACGGTCGAGAACCCCAGTCTGTACGCGGCGGACGTCTTCCGGAGCGCGCTGCGGGCGCACGGCGTCGAGGTCGAGGGCGCCACCGAGCGCGGCCGGACCCCGAAGGGCGCCGCCGCGCTCGCCGCCCGCTCCTCGATGCCGCTGTCGCGGCTGATGGTGCCGTTCCTCAAGCTCAGCAACAACATGGTCGCCGAGACCCTGGTCAAGGCGATCGGCCGGGAGAAGGCGGGCGAGGGGAGCTGGACGGCGGGCCTGCCCGTGGTCGAGAGGTACGCCCGCGGCCAGGGCGTCCCCACCGCACGGCTGGACATGGCCGACGGATCGGGGCTGTCGCGCGAGAACCGCACGACCGCGCAGGACGTCAGCACCATCCTGAAGAAGGCGCAGAGCGCGCCCTGGTTCAGCACCTGGTACCGGGCGCTGCCGGTCGCCGGCGACCCGGACCGGCTCGACGGCGGCACCCTGCGGTCGCGGATGCGGAACACCCCGGCCGCGGGCAACGTGCACGCCAAGACGGGGACGCTGACCGGCGTCTCCGCGCTCTCGGGCTACGTCACCGACCCGTCCGGGCGGCGGCTCGTCTTCTCGGTCGTGCTGAACGGCTACCAGGGCGCGGCGCCCAAGGACATCGAGGACAAGGTCGCGATCCGGCTGGCCGGGGGAGACCCCGCCGCCGTCCGGACGTTCCGCACCTCCGGGAACGCCCCGCAGCTGGAGTGCTCCTGGATCGGCCGCTGCTGACCGGCGACCGCCTCTGACCAGGGGTGGGGCGCGTCCCGCCGCCGGCGGAACGCGCCCCGCCGGCGTTCACCCCTGGTGCTCGGGGACGTAGAGGCGGACGTCGTCGACGTACGCCTCGCCCTCGTAGTAGTTGAGGTGCGGGTCGCCGATGATGAAGGAGTCGGGGTAGGCCGAGCCCTTGGGCCAGCTGTGCTCGGTCGTGTACGTCCCGGCCGGGCCCCTGTGGACGAGCCTGCGGTCGAACCGGCCGTCGTACTCGTCCGGCGTCTGGTTGTAGTGCCAGATCGGGCGCCCGTTCTCCACGAAGTCGTGGTGGACGCGCAGCGTGGTCTGCCCGGTGTGCAGGAACGGGCCGCTCATCTCCAGCGTGTACCCGGTGCGGTCGCGCTCGATCGCGAACCGGTAGGCGGCCTTCGGCATCAGCTCCGGCCGCAGCTCGGCGCTGGTGAGGTGCCCCTCGAACCGGCCGCCCGGCCCGTACCGCCGGTCCATGGACGCCTCCCCGCACGCGGTCTTGGCGTAGTACTCGTTGCTGATGTTGTTGTTGGCGGTCTCGCGGAACAGGTCGCCGCGCGGGAACAGCGCGTTGACGCCGTTGAAGGTGCCGTCGAACGTCCGGTACATCGTGCGGGTCTTCGGGTCGCAGGTCGCGGCGTTCTTCCAGCGGGCGTCGTCGCTGTAGTAGCCGTCCATGATGGCCTTGCGCCGGAAGTGGATCCCGGGGTTGCCGTGCGGCGCCGGGTTCGCGTGGTCGAGGATCGTCAGGTAGTAGAACCCGTTCTCCCGCGTCACGTCGGGGTACTGGCACCGGGACTTCCCCGGCAGCGCGCCCTGGAACGTCCACGGGTACCGGGTCTTGCACGGCTCCCTGGTGTACCCGTTGTGCCTGCCGTCGTAGTCGAACGTGCCGCCCCGCTTGCCGCCGAACCGGATGCCCCGCAACGTCATCTCCACCCGGTAGTACCGGGGCAGCGGGCGGGTCGGCCGGATCAGGACGCCCGCGTCCCAGCTCGGCTCGGAGATCCGCGCGACGCGGTGCCCGCCCGGCAGCGTCACGGCTGACAGCCCCGGACGGGAGTCGGGACGCCCGTCGCGGTCCTTGTCGACCGCGGCGACCTCCGCGGTCAGCCACCCCCGCTGCCCGAAGGCGACGCGCTTGCGGAACACGTTGAGGGTCTTCATCTGCCGCTCGAACAGCGGCCCGCTGATCTTCTTCCAGGCCGCCCCGTCGTCGTCGAACGCGTCGACCGCCCACGGGCTGCGCGGCCCCTGCGGGTCGAGCCGCCACGGCGCCCCGTCGACGCGCAGCGGCCGGTCGAACCGCTCCTGCGCGACCAGCTTCCACCGGCCGCCGCCTGCCGCCGTCCCCACGGACCATCCCGCGGACACGACCGCCGCGGCGGCCGTCCCGACGGCCACGCCCGCCACTTTCCAGCTCGTCCTCAAGACGCACACCCCTCCCCGCGGAGCGCGCGGCCGCGCTCCGCCCCCGAACGTCGCAACGCATCGGAATTATATGAACGCGGAGAGTGATGAAGTGGGAGGCGGAGCCCGGCGTCGTCAGCGCTGGGAGAGGTAGCTTTCGGCGGTGTCGCGCAGGCGCGCGTGGACGCCGTCGTAGGCGGAGACGCCCGGCAGCGCGGTCTTGGGCATCTTCGCGAGCATCGTGTAGTTGGTGTCGACGACGTTGCCCGCCGGGGCGAGCGCCGCCTGGCTGACCAGCTGGTAGGCGTCCAGCTCGTCCAGGCCGAGCAGCGACGACGTCCAGGTGACCAGGTCGTGCTGGCTGATCCGGAACGCGTCCTCCAGAGGGCGGGCCGACCCGGTCGACATCAGGTGGAGGTCGTCCTCCAGGCGCGGCCAGGCCGGTGCGGCGCCCTTGATCAGATCCACGACCACGACGGTGTCCATCGCCGCCTCCACAGCGGTGCCGCAGACCTCGCCCTCGCCCTGGCGGCAGTGGCCGTCGCCGATGGAGATCAGGCCGCCCGGCACGTTGACCGGGAAGTACGCGGTGGTGCCCGCGCGCATCTCCGGGGTGTCCATGTTGCCGCCGTGCGCGCCCGGGGTGATGCTCATGATCACCTCGCCGGCGGCCGGGGCCACGCCCACGGTGCCGTGCATGGGGTCGAGCGGCAGCTCGATCTCCAGGTCGCTCTCGCGGGCGCGGAAGCGGCAGATCCCCCGGGCGGCGTCCACATCGTAGATCCACACCCGTTCCGGCAGGGCCTGGTGCAGCATCGCCGTCGTGTGCGTCGCGGTCAGCGCCCCGAAGTGCGGGAACGTGGACGAGACCGCCCAGTCGCGCGCGGGGCGGATGTCCGCGAAGTGCACCGCGACCGCGTCGCCGGGCTCGGCGCCCGCGACGGCGATGGGGCCGGTGACGGGGTTGAGGTAGGGGAAGGAGCACACCCGGCTGGGCAGGTCGTCCACTCCCCGGACGGCGCCGCCGAAGCAGTCCTCGGTCGTCAGCTCCACGACGGTGCCGGGCGCGACCGTGAGCGCCGCCTCCCGTCCGCCGAACGCGAAGCCGGGCTCGGTTCCCGTCATGGAGACCACGTCGAACGTCACTTCTCGTTCTCCTCCTCTGCGATGCCGGCCAGGGCCGGATGGCGGTGGGTGACCAGCAGCCCGACCAGCAGCACCAGCCCGACGCCGAGCCACAGGAAGCCCAGCTCCTGCGCGGCGACCTTCGCGTTGACCACCACGTAGGCGAGGATGCCGAAGCCGATCGCCGGCGCGATCAGGTGGCGCCACCAGTCCCGGCTGCCCGACCGGACGACGTAGTGGACGACGACCGAGACGTGCAGCACCAGGAAGGCCGTCATGGCGCCGAAGTTGACGAGCGAGCTGAGCAGGGTGATGCCGTCCTCGCGCTGCTCCATGTAGAGGCCGAGGCCCAGCGAGACGGCCGCGACCAGCAGGGTCGCGTTGACCGGGACCTGCCGCCGGGGATGGACCCTGGCGAGGAACCTCGGCAGCTGCCGGTCCCGCGCCATGGCGTACAGCAGCCGGGACGTCGCGGCCTGCGCGACCAGCGAGTTGGCGAAGCCCCACGCGATCGCGGTGGCCAGCGCGGTCAGCTTGGCCAGCCACGCGCCGCCCGCGACCCGTGCGGCGTCGTAGAACGCGGTGCCGTCCGGGTCGCCCTCGTTGACGAGCTTGCCCGGGTCGGTGACCAGCAGCGAGGCCACCCACGTCTGGACGATGAACAGCACGCCGACCAGCAGCAGCGCGGCCACCATGGACCGTCCGATGGCGCGGGCCGACTCGCGGTTCTCCTCGGCCAGCGTGGAGATGCCGTCGAAGCCGAGGAAGCTCAGGACCGCGATCGACACGGCGCCGAACACCAGCCCCCACGAGAACGTCGAGCCGTTGTAGATCGGGCTGAGGCTTCCGCCGCCGTGGCCCTTGCCCTGGGCGAGCGCCACCAGGCCCACCACCAGGAAGACCGCCAGGATGACCAGCTCGGCGACCAGCATGATCCGGTTGATGCGCGCGGTCATCTCGATGCCGAAGAAGTTGACGGCCGTGTTGAGCACGACGAACGCGATGAGCCACAGCCACACCGGGACGCCGGGCACCAGCGAGTTCATCGCCACGCTGGCGATCAGGTACAGCAGGGCCGGCACCAGCACGTAGTCGAGCAGGATCATCCAGCCGGACAGGAACCCGACCGGCGCCGCGATGCCCCGCCCGGCGTAGGTGTAGACGGACCCGGCCATCGGGAACGCCCGCGACATCTGCGCGTACGAGCCGGCGGTGAACAGCATGGCCAGCATCCCGATGGCGTAGGCGAGCGCGACCATGCCGCCCGAGCCCTCGAAGACGCTGCCGAAGATGCCGAACGGCGCGATCGGCACCATGAAGATCAGCCCGTAGACCACGAGGTCCCGGAACGTGAGGGAGCGCCGCAGCTCCTGGGTGTACCCGTAGCGCTCGATGCCCTCCGGCGGCGTGGGGTCGACGGCCATGGTCCCTCCTCGGGCGAGGACGCGGGTCGTTCCCGCTCAGCGAACCCTAGAGGCAATCTTTTCAAATGAAAAGATTTGATCCGCAAAGATCTTAGAGGCGGGTGACGACGGTGAGGTCCAGCCCGTCCGCCCTGGCCAGGTAGCCCTCCGGGCGCGGCGGGCCGAGCGGCGCCGCCGACCAGGCGCGCCGCGCGACGGGGTCGGCGCCCGCCAGCAGCCGCGCCGACGCCGACCGCCCCTGCCGCGCGGTCAGCATGCCCGCGGCGGCCAGCGCCGCCAGCAGGTGGACGCCGTCGTAGCAGCCCTCCGCGTAGGCGTCCAGGACGGGGGCCGCCTCGCCGAACACCGTCCGGTACCGCTCGGCGAGCGCGAGCTGCCGCTCGTCCCCCTGCCCGGCGAACGACCGCATCGCCGAGTACAGCTCCCCGGTGTCGTCGCCGCCGGTGGCGAGCAGGACGTTCTCCTCCAGCGCCCCCGACAGCCGGACCACCCCGGCGGACAGCCGCGAGGCGGTGAACACCCGGTTGAACACGGCCAGGTCGCGGCCGACCAGGCTGAGCAGGACCGCCTCCGTGCCCGTCCGCGCCAGCGCGTGCACGACCTCCTCGAAGCGCGCCTCCGGGTCGTCGCCCTCCGCCCACGGGAAGGGCACGAGCCGGTCCAGCACCACCTCGCCGCCCGCCGCCCGGACCCGCCGCGCCGCCGCCCGGTGGACCGCCCGCGGCCAGATGTAGTCGCTGCCCAGCAGCGCCCAGCGCCGCAGCCGAAGCCGCGCGCTCAGCCAGCGCAGCGCGGAGCCGAGCTGCCGGTCCGGCGAGTCGCCGAGCAGGACCACGCCCTGCCGCCGCGGCCCGCCCTCGTGCGGCGGCGTGAACACGTACGGCGCCCGCCCGGCGAGCGCCGCCTCCAGGCCGCGGTGCACGTCGCTCGTGTGGAACCCCACGAACGCCTGGACGAGCCCGGCGTCGGCGAGGAAACGGGCCTCGCCCGCCACCGCGCCCGGAGCCCGCCCGGCGTCCACCGGCACCAGCTCGACGGGCCGTCCGGCCGCCCCGCCGGAGGCGTTGACCTCGGTCGCGGCCAGGCACGCGGCGCTCAGCCCGGACGGCCCGGTCAGGCCGAGGGGCCCCGACAGCGGCAGCAGCAGCCCGAGCCGCAGCACGGCGGGATCCGGCCCGGTGACCAGCAACCCCGTGCCGTCCCGCACCACCGCGCGCATGATCGCCGAACCCCTCATGACCAGGCCAAGTATGCTCTTCCCACGGGCGGCTGGCGAGGGAGGCACCGGGTGGTCGAGCGGCACGGCGCGGCGGCGCGCACGGCGGAGACCGAACTCGTCGACCTGCTCACCCGCACGCAGCGGGCCCTGGCCCGCGGCCTCGGCGCCCGCCTGGACGAGGAGGGCGCGACGGTCGAGCAGTGGCGGGTGCTGCGCGCCCTCGCCGCGTCCGACGACGTCTCGATGGGCGAGCTGGCGCTCATCGTCGAGATCCCGCACCCCACCCTGACGCGGCTCGTGGACGCCCTGGTCGACTCGGCCTACCTGTACCGGTCCCACTCCACCCGGGACCGCCGCCGTGTGTCGGTGCACGTCTCCGACCTGGGCCGCGCCAAGCTGGAGCGGCTGGAGGCGCTGGCACGCGCGCACGAGCAGGCCCTCGCCGAGCGCCACGGCGACACGATCCAGAACCTGTCCGGCCTCCTGTCCGACCTCTGGAAGGGCCTCCGCTGACCCGGCGCCCCCTATGCACCGCGGGGGCGCCGGTGTTCGTTTTGTCGGGGAGCGGCCGTAGGGTCGGCGCATGTCGCGGCGGCGTTTCGATCAGGCCATGCAGCAGATGCGGACGAGGGAGCCGCGGGTCCGGGAGGACGCGTTCGACTTCCTGCGCGAGCACGCCGACGCCTACGTCGGCGAGCTGATCGCGGAGTTCGCGGCGGAGCGCGACGACCCCGGCCTGCGGTGCTGGCTGCTCGAACTGATCGCCGAGGCCCGCGCGCCGGAGGCCCTGGAGGTGTTCCGCGCCCAGCTGGAGAGCCCCGACGAGTCGCTGCGGTTCTGGGCGGTCCGCGGGCTGGAGATGCTCGACACCCGTGAGGCCGACGAGATCCTCGACGAGGCGCACGCCGGCGGCTGGCTCTTCTAGCCCGGCGCCGGGCACGCCGCCGGGGCGGGGGGGCACGGCCCCCGCGCCCCCGAGGGTCACTTCAGACGGGCCTCGATCGCCTCGATGATCCGCGGGCGCATCTCGGCGGCGCGGATGACGGCGTCGACCGAGCCGACCTCCACCGCGCGCCGGATGTCGTGCACGCGGTCGAACTCGGCGGCCACCTCGCCGAGCTTCTCGGTGCGGACCGTCGCGCGCAGCTCGTCCAGCTCCGCCGTCAGCGCGGCGCGGCCCGGCCCCGAGGACGCCGCGACGCGGCCCTCCAGGTCCCGCACCCGCGGGTCGGCGGCCGTCCGGGCGTTGACGTCGGCGGCGAACACCACCGCGGCGGCCGGGGCGCCGCCGAGCACCGACGCGAACGAGCCCTCCAGCGCGAGCACGGTCATGTTCGGGTTCAGCGCCTTGGAGAACACCACGAACGCGCCGCCGTGGTACCGGGAGATCACGCAGAACACGATCGGGCCGCGGAAGTTGACGATCGCCCGGCCGATCTCGGCCCCGTACTCCAGCTGGAGCTGCCGCATCGACTCCGGCGAGCCGTCGAAGCCCGACAGGTTCGCCAGCACCACCAGCGGCCGGTTGCCGCTGGCCGCGTTGATCGCCCGCGCGGCCTTCTTGGACGACTTCGGGAACAGCGTGCCGGCGGTGTAGGCGTCCGGGCCGTCGGTGGGCGGGAAGCCGCGCCGCGGCACCGACTGCGACTCGATGCCGAGCAGGCACACCGGCATGCCGCCGAGGTGCACGTCCTGCACCACCGCGGTCTCGGCGTCGGCCATGCCCGCCCAGCGCTCCAGCACCGGGTGGTCCTGGTCGGACAGCGCCCGCATCACGGTCCGGATGTCGAACGGCTTCTTGCGGTCCGGGTTCGCCTCGGCGGAGAAGATCTCGCCGACCGTGGTGAACTCGCTGCCCTCCAGGACGTGCGGGAAGGCGGAGACGTCCCGGTCGACGGGGTCGGTCGTGCCGGCATTGCGCGGCCCCGGCTCACCGGGCGCGACGTAGGTGTGGTCGTAGTGCGACATCAGGATGTCCCGCGCGGCGACGAGGTTCGGCGCCCAGTACTGCGCCTGCCCGTTCGGGCCCATCACCCGGTCGTAGCCGCCGATGCCGAAGTTGTCCTCGGCCGAGACGCCGCCGGAGAAGTCGAGCGCCTGCTTGCCGGTGAGCACCATCGCCGAGTCCGGCGTCATGATCAGCACGCCCTTGGTGTGCATGAGCATCGTCGCCTCGGCGTTCCAGTACGGCTGGGCGCCGACGTTGATGCCCGCGACGACGACGTTGATCTCGCCGCCGTCCTGGGTGAACTCGACGATCCGCTTGAGCGCCGCGGCCACCCAGTCCATGTTCTCCGTGCCCGACTCCATGGAGATCCGGGCGCCCGAGGACAGCGCGTACCACTCCAGCGGCACCCGCATCCGCTCGGCCAGGTCCAGCGCGGCGATCACGCGGCGGCACTCGGCCTCCGACAGCGCCCCGAGCGACTTGGTCGGGTCGCCGAGCAGCACGACCCGGGTGACGCCCTGCGGGTGCCGCCGGGTCCGCTTCGAGACGACGCCCGTGACGATCGCCGCGGTGTTGCGCCCCTTCGGCCGGTCCACCGGGACCAGGACGTTCGCGTCGTCGAGGTCGTGCTCGACGAAGTCGCCGAGCAGGCCGGTCAGCTCGTACGGGTACACGGTGTTGCGGCTGCTCGCCCGCAGCACCTTCTGCCGGTAGCCGTCGAGCGGCTCGACCGGCGCGTCCGACGGCGCGCCGACGGTCAGCCGGGTGCCGCCCGTGGCGTCGAAGGCGACCCGGACGGCGATCTTGACCGGCTCGCCCGTCCGCGGGTCGCGCTGCCGCGCGATGAGCAGGACCTCCTCCAGCCCGGCCCCCGCCGCCGCCGGCAGCATGCGGCCCGCCAGCCGCTGCAGCTCGGCGCGGGTGAGGTCGCTCGTCGGCCAGACGTAGATCACGATGCGGTTGGTGGGGAACCGCTTCTTGGACGGCCGCCGCGCCTGCGCCCTGCGGATCGAGTCCAGGCAGGTGGCGAGGGTGTACTCGGCCGTCGGCAGGGAGCGCAGCTTCCCGTCGCCGTCGCGCAGCGCGGTCAGGTCGCGCACCTGCGCGAACGCGACGAGCCGGTCGTCGGACGGGTTGTCGCGCGCCACGCACTGGAAGAGGTAGACCTCCTCGTCCGAGGACGGCAGCCGGGTCAGGTCGAACTTGTGCAGCCGCTCCATCTGCATCCGCTGCGCGATGAACGGGTGCAGGCCGCGGATCAGCCGCTCCTCGGCCATGCCCCCTGCGGGGGGACGGCCCTCCTCCGCCGGGCGGAACGTGAAGTGGTGGTGCATCACCGCGCCGCTGCTGCCCGCGACCGTCGCGGTGATCCTGCGGATCCGCGGCGGCAGCGGGTGCGCGTTGACGACCTCCTGCAGCGCGGCGGCCATCGCGTCGAAGTCCTCGGGCTGCCGCTCCCAGGACAGGTAGATGTCGGCGTCGACGTCCTCGCCGCCGTCCGCCAGCTCCGCGAGCCCGCGCAGCGCGGCGCCGAGCGCGTCGAAGCGCACCGCCGAGGAGACCAGGCGCGAGCCCGCGTGCTCGGCGACCACGAACGAGCAGCCGCCCGCCTCCCGGGTGTGCAGGCCCGTGAGGCCCTTGTTCCCGTAGTACCGCCGGGTGAGCACTTCCAGCATCACCGCGTTGTCGCCGTTGCCGCGCACGAGCCGCTGGCCGAGCAGCCGCACCAGCGGCTCGGTGCTGCGCACCATCTCGGCGATCAGCTCCTCGCGCTCCGGCGCGTCCGGGTGCGCGTCCAGGTGCCGCAGGTTGCGGCGGACGCGGGCGTAGACGGCGGCGCGGTTGCGGCGCAGCAGCGGCTGGGCGAACCAGGCGAACACCACGCCGCACGCGAGGTCGTACACCACGGGGAACCGGACCTGCGTCGCGGCCACCAGCCGCTCCAGCGCCAGGCCGGCGGCCTCGCGCAGCGCCTCGTCCGGCGGGGGCTCGCCGAGCCACTCGCGCAGCAGCGTCGCGACGACCGAGGCGTCGGCGGCCGCCCGCTGCTGCGCCAGGAAGATCCGGAACACCGCCGCCTCGAGCTCGGGGGTGCGCTCCAGGTCGGTGACGCCGTAGTGGCCGAGCGCCTTGGCGAGCTTGGCCTGGAACGCCTGGGGCAGCCCGGCCCGCTCGACGTCCAGGCTCTGCAGGTAGGTGTGGAAGTACTCGCGGGCGCTGTGCACGTGGCCGCCGTCGGTGCCGTCGCCGCCCGCCGGGCGGTTGCGGCTCAGCTCGGCGAGGTCGGCGAACACGTCGATGAGCCCGAGCTCCTCGGCCACCGGCCGGTGCCCGTCGGCGGCGGCGGCGCGGCGCGCGGCGAGGTAGCCGTCCAGGGCCCGGCGCTCGTCGTGCGGGTCGACGTCGAAGCCGAGCAGCAGGCTGCGCAGGTCCTCCTGGCCGCGGGCCGCGCGCTCGCGCGCCGGGACGGCGCCCGGCGCGGCGGGCAGATCGAGCTCGACGGCGCCGGTCGCCGCGACGTCCGCGGCCTCGGCCTCGTCGGCGAGCGGCTCCAGCCGCAGCAGCGGCGCCCCCGTCTCCACCTGGCTGCCGACGGAGACGACGCACTCCTTCAGCCGCGCCTTGAACGGCGCCCGCAGCACCGTCTCCATCTTCATGCTCTCCAGGACCAGCACCGGCGCGCCCGCCTCGACCTCGGCGCCGACCTCCAGGGGCGTGGCGACGACCAGCGCCGGCGCGGGCGAGCGGACGACGCCGCCCTCGTCGCGGCTGACCCGGTGCGCCACCCCGTCCACCTCGACGAAGTGGACCGGGCCGTGGGTGCCGGTGAGCAGGCGGTACCGGGAGCCGTTGACGGTGATCTGGCCGAGGTGCCGGTCGAAGCGTTCGAGCTCGACGTCGGCGGTGCGGACCTCGCCGCCCGCCTCGACGGCGACGCGGAACCGGTCCGCGCCGACCCGGGCCACCCGCACCCGGTAGCCGGTGCCGCGCAGCTTGAGGTCCAGCGGCCGGCCGCTCTCGTGCCGCGCCTGCGGGCGCCCGCCGGACGCCGTCGACAGCAGCCGCCGCCGCTCGGCGCCCTCCGCCTCCTCGTAGGCCTCGATGGCGGCGGCGGCGAGCGCGACGGCGGAGTGCCGGTGGGTGACGAGGCCGCCCTCGGCGCGGACGCGGTCGATCCAGCCGGTGTCGGCGCTCGCGTCGATCACTTCGGGCCGGTCGAGCAGGTCGAGCACGAAGCTCTTGTTCGTCGCGCCGCCCTCGATGATCACCGTGGTCTGGGTCATCGCGCGGCGCAGCCGGCCGAGCGCCTCGTCGCGGTCGCGGCCGTAGGCGATGATCTTGGCGATCATCGAGTCGAAGTCGGCGGGGATCGTGTCGCCCTCGCTGACGCCGGTGTCCACCCGGATGCCCGGCCCGGCGGGCAGGTCCAGCCGGACGATGCGGCCCGGCGAGGGGGCGAAGTCGCGGTCGGGGTCCTCGGCGTTCAGCCGCGCCTCGACCGCGTGCCCGCGCTCCACCGGCGGAGCGCCGTCGAGCCGTCCGCCGGAGGCCACGTGCAGCTGCGCCTTGACCAGGTCGAACCCGGTGGTGGACTCGGTGATCGGGTGCTCGACCTGGAGGCGGGTGTTGACCTCCAGGAACGCGAACATCCGGTCGCCGGGGTGGTACAGGAACTCGACGGTCGCCGCGCCGCGGTACCCGACCGCGACGGCGAGCCGCTCGGCCGACGCCTTCAGCTCGGCGGTCTGCTCGGCGCCGAGCACCGGCGACGCCGACTCCTCGATGATCTTCTGGTTGCGGCGCTGCACCGAGCAGTCGCGCACGCCGAGCGCCCACGCGCTCTCGCCGTCGGCGATCACCTGGACCTCGACGTGCCGGGCGCCGGTGACGAGGCGCTCCAGGAACACGACGCCGCTGCCGAAGGCCCGCGCCGCCTCCTGGCTGGTGCGCTCGTAGGCGTCCGCCAGCTCGGCCGCGCTGGTGATCACTCGGATGCCGCGGCCGCCGCCGCCCGCGGTCGCCTTCAGCATCAGCGGGTAGCCGATGCGCTCCGCCGCCGCGATCGCCTCGTCCAGGGTCTCGACCGCGCCGCGGCTCCACGGCGCGACCGGCACGCCGACCTCCTCGGCGATCAGCTTCGCGCCGATCTTGTCGCCGAGCCGGCGCATGGCCTCCGCGCTCGGTCCGACGAACGCCACCCCGATCCGGTCGCACAGCTCCGCGAACGCCGGGTCCTCCGCGACGAAGCCCCAGCCGACCCACGCGGCGTCGGCGCCGGTCTCCACCAGCGCGCGCTCCAGGACCTCCAGGTCCAGGTACGGCCGGGCGGACGCGGGGCCGAGGTCGTAGGCCAGGTCGGCCTCGCGGACGAAGGTGGCCGTCCGGTCGACATCGGTGTACAGGGCGACGGTCTCGATCCGCGTCCCGCTCTCCGCGGCGATGTCCCGTACGGCGTGGATGAGCCGCATGGCGGCCTCACCCCGGTTCACGATGGCGACACGACTGAACACCCGACCGAGCCCTCCTGTTAGACGGTGCGCGCTTCCTGGCGGTGCGCGCTGTCTGGCGATGCGCGTTGTTGGACGACGTGCGGCGCCGGGACGCGGCGCACCCGGACACACTCACCTTTCCGCCCGGAGGGCGAAGGCGCCATGCCGCCGACAACGCACGCTGCGCCGCTGTAGTTGTAGGAAACCTGCAAAACCGGTCGCCCCCGCCGCACGCGCGAAAGGATCAGGATACGGAAACCGGCTCCGGTTCCCGGCGAGGCCCGGAGCGGGCCGGCCGGCTGCCGAAGCCCGACAGGATCGCCTCCAGCAGCGGGAGCGCGCGGCCCGCCCTCTTCGCGCGGATGACCAGGTCCCACGCGGGCTCGAACTTCTTCCAACCTCCGGCGTAGGCGACGTGCCGGGTCCTGCCGCGCAGCGTCGGCTTGGTGGAGGCGCCGCGCAGGATCGAACCCCAGCGGTAGAAGTCGCGGTAGGCGCGCCAGTAGCCGTCCTCAAGCTGCTGCGCGGTCATCCTGGCGGGCTTGAAGACGACCGTGCGGGTGTCGTACCGGTCCCAGTCGGAGTGCAGGAGGCGGTCGGCCTTGGCCATCCGGTCGTAGAGGCGGGTCCCCGGATAGGGGGTCAGGATGTGGAAGGTGGCCGTCTCGATCCCCTGGCCGATCGCCCACTCGACGGTGCGGTCGAACACCGACGGGTCGTCCTCGTCCATCCCGAACACGAAACTGCCGTTGACCATCACGCCGTTGTCGCGCAGCCGGCGGACCACCGCGCCGTAGTCGCGGTCGATGTTCTGCCACTTGCGCTGCTCGGTGAGGTTCCCGGCGTTGACGGTCTCGAAGCCGACGAACAGGCTCCGCAGCCCCGACTCGACGGCCTTCTCCAGGAGCCCGGGGTTGAGCACCGCCTTCACCGTCCCGGCCGCCTGCCAGAGCCGTCCCATGCCGCGCATCCCGTCGAACAGCGCGGACGCGAACCGGGCATTGCCGAACAGGTGGTCGTCCAGGAAGTACAGATGCCGCCCCGGCAGCCGGTCGATCTCGGCGAGCGCCGCGTCGACCGTCTGGGTGTAGAACGACTTGCCGCCCTCGAAGAACGCCTCCTTGTAGCAGAAGTCGCACACGTGCGGGCAGCCGCGCGACACCACGATCGAGTTCGGGACGAGGTAGCGCTCGCGGGCGATGAGGTCGCGGCGGATGGGCGGCAGCGCCGCGAGCGTCCGCTCGGAGGAGTCGTAGCGTGCCGCCGGGCGGCCGGCGCGCAGGTCGGCGAGGAAGCGGGGCCAGGTGTCCTCGCCGGGCCCGCAGAAGATCGTGTCGGCGTGCCGGGCGGCCTCGTCCGGGAGCGAGGTGACGTGCAGCCCGCCCAGGCACACGTGGACGCCCCGGGCGCGGTAGAGGTCGGCGAGCTCGTAGGCCCGCCGCGCGGAGGTGATGTAGACCTGGATCACCACGAGGTCGGGCTCGTCGGAGGTGTCGACCTTCTGCACGTGCTCGTCGGTCACCGTCACCTCGTCGTCCGGGTCGAGGTACCCGGCGAGCGTGGCCAGCCCGAGCGGCGGGAACAGCGAGTACTTGATCGGACGGAAGAAGGGCGAGGTCGCCTCGGTCAGGGCCGGGAGGATCATCTTCACGCGCATGTCTCATTGGACGCCTCCCCGCCGCCGCGGTGGCGTCCGCCATGTGCGGATCGTGTGGAGATCCCGTGTGGGCGGAGCCCCGGGGCCAGGGCGAGGGTGACGGCCACCGACGCGGCGGCCATGATCGCCATGGCGGCGGCGGGCGAGGTCGCCTGGGCGGCGCCGCCCGCCAGCGCCGCCCCGGCGCCCTGCATGGTGAGCATCCCGGACGAGTGCAGCCCCAGGGCGTGCCCGTGCATGCGGACCGGGGTCAGCGCCATGAGGCGCTCCTGCAGCAGCAGCGTCGACCCGTACCCGACGGAGGCCAGCAGGACGGCGGCCGCGCCGACCGGGAGCGGCGGGTCGACGGCGAACAGCAGGTAGGGGCCCGCCAGCAGGAGCAGCAGGGGCGGGCTCAGCCGCTCGCGCAGGCGGCGGGGGACGAACCGGCCCGCGGCGGTGTCGCCGACCAGCATGCCGACGGCCGCCGCGGCGAGCAGCAGTCCCGCGTGCCGCGGCGAGTAGGGGACGAAGAGGGCCTCGCAACCGACGATCAGGCCGTTCGGCACCCACATCGCGAGGTAGGCGTACCGGCGCGGACCCGAGGAGAGCAGCCGCACCGTGGTCCGCCACGTCTCGCCGAGGCTCGGATGCCCGGCGGCCCGGGGCGGCCGGCGGCCCAGGCCGGTGACCGCCACCACGGCGGTGAGAAGGTAGAGCGCGGCGCCGGTGAGCAGGGCGCCCCGGGGCGAGAGCGCGACCACGAGGACGCCGCCGACCGCGAAGCCGCCGATCTGCGTCGTCCCCGCCGCCATGTTCAGCACGGAGCGCCCGAGGAGGTACCCCTCGTCCGGCAGGATCTCGCTCAGGAGGCCGTAGCAGACGCCGCTCCGCAGCGAGGCGACCAGCCCGAGCCCCGCCACGACGGCGAGGAGCGCCGCCGGCGGAAGGCCGGGCACCGCCAGGACGGCCGTCCCCGCGCCGAACAGCAGGGCCATGCAGGCGAGCGCGGTCCTCGGCGGCAGGCGGTCGGCGGCCGACAGCAGCGTCAGCGCGCCCGCCATCTGGGCGAACGAGCCGCCGAACATGCTCAGCGCCGACAGCAGCGGCGAGCGGGTCGACTCGTACACCAGCGTGCCGAGCGCCAGGCCGCTGACCGTCTGCGCGGACTCCTGGACCGTGAACGACGTGAGGAGCGGCGTGTACTCCGGGGCGCGGAAGAGATCCCGATACGTGCGCATGCCCGCCAGGTTCGGGGCCGCCGCCGGAGGGCCGGTAGAGTTTCGCGAGGAGGCGAAACGTGAGCCTGTGGCAGGTCAACGCGGACACCCTCGCGAGCGGCCGCTTCGTCATCTCCGCCCTGGCGGAGACCACCGCCTGCGTGAAGCTCCTGGAGAAGGGCGCCGCCGCGCATCCGGGGGAGCGATCCTGGCTCGACGCCCACCTGCCCGCCTACCGCCGGATGCTGCGGCGCGACCCGGTCACCGCCGCGCTGCTGGACGCCGCCCTCGGCGCCAGGACCAGGTGGAGCGCCGACTTCCTGACGCCGCCGCACCCGGGCGTGGGCTCGCCGCCGTTCGAGGAGGAGCTCGACACCGTCCGCCGGACTCCGCCCGAGCGGGCCTACGCCGACCTGGAGGTCTCGTCCGGCGGCCCGCTGCCCGCCGCGCTGCGCCGCCCCGACGCGCCCCAGCGGATCGCCGGCCTGCTGGAGTGGGTGTGGACGCACGCCGTCGAGCCGGACTGGGAGCGCCGCCGCCGCGTCGTCGAGGCCGACGCCGTCGCGCGCGCCGGGCAGCTGGGCCAGGGCGGATGGGCCGCGGCCCTGGACGACATGCGCCCCGGGATGCGCTGGCTCGGCGACGGCCGCCTCCAGATCGACGTCCTCGACTTCCCGCCGCGCGACATCTCCGGTGCCCGGCTGCTCTTCGTCCCGGTCACGCCCCGGACGGGATGGGTGGCCTGGCAGGAGCCGGACCCCGACCGGTACGCGATCGTCTACCCCTGCTCGGCCCCGCTGGCCGGCGCGGGCGAGGCCGCCGTCCCCGAAGCGCTCGAACGCCTCCTCGGCCCGGGACGCGCCCGCGTCCTCGTCCTTCTCGCCACGCCGCTGAGCACCACGCAGCTCGTGGCGCTGACCGGCCAGGGGCTCGGCTCGGTCGGCCGCCACCTCCGGGTCCTCTTCGACGCCCGCCTGGTCGACCGCCGCCGCGCCGGCCGCTCCGTCCTCTACTACCGGACGGCCACCGGCGACGCACTCGTGGACGGCGTCCGGCCCCCGCACGCCCCCGCGGTCACCGCTGGGGCAGTTCCTGGTCCTGGTCCTCGTTCTTGACGGTCTCGGCCGAAGCGCCGGTGAGGTGGTACAGCGTCCCCGTGATGTCCAGGAGCCGGTCGAGCCGCACGCTCCGGCCGGTCAGCGCGAGGTGGACGCCGGCCGCGGACGTCCGGCGGTGCACCATCAGCAGTGCGGCCAGGCCGGCCGAGTCGCACATGCCCATCCCGCCGCAGGCGAGCTCCAGCTCGCGGACGTCCGGGTTGTCCTCCATCTGCGTCCGGACGGTGGCCACCAGCCTGTCGGCGGTGTGAAAGTCCAGATCACCCTCAATCTCGATCCGCAGCGAGCGCGCCCCGGAAAGGGTGGCGACCACGCGCAGCGGAGTATCGGGAACAAAGGCGGTCATCAGGGTTCCTCCGTGGATGCCCCGGCCTTCGGGCCAGGGAGAAAACGGACTCCTAGGGAGCAGGGTTGGAAAGCTAGGACGTTTCGGTGTCCGCGGGGTCGGCGGGCTCCGCGGCTGCTAGAACGTGGTGCATGGCGCGCCAGGTCAGGCGGGCGTTCAAGTACCGCTTCTATCCCACCGGTGAGCAGGCGGCTGAGTTGTCGCGCACGTTCGGGTGTGTGCGGCTGGTGTACAACATGGCGCTGGAGGAGCGCACCCGGGCCTGGCATGGCGAGCGGCGCCGAATCTCCTATGTGCAGTCGTCGGCCGCGTTGACACAGTGGAAGAAGACGGCGGAGTTCGCATCCCTGGCGGAGGTGTCGTGCGTGCCGCTCCAGCAGGCGCTGCGGCATCTTCAGACGGCGTTCGCCAACTTCTTCGCCAAGCGGGCCGCCTATCCGCGGTTCAAGTCGCGCAAGCGGTCGCGTGCGTCGGCCGAGTACACCCGGAGCGCGTTCATTTGGCGCGACGGGCGCCTCACTCTGGCGAAGATGTCCGCGCCGCTGGACATCCGCTGGTCGCGTCCGCTGCCCGAGGGTGTGGAGCCTTCCACGGTGACGGTGTCGCGCGACAGTGCCGGGCGCTGGTTCGTGTCCCTGCTGTGCCAG
Organism: Actinomadura sp. NPDC000929; assembly: GCF_040492065.1. Lineage (NCBI taxonomy): Bacteria > Bacillati > Actinomycetota > Actinomycetes > Streptosporangiales > Thermomonosporaceae > Actinomadura > Actinomadura sp. NPDC000929. The sequence continues at coordinate 165,704 of NZ_JBEUPA010000002.1, forward strand.
GACTGCGTCGCCTTCGCCCCCGCCACGGAGGCGGCGGTCGGGGTGGACGCCGGGATCACTTCGCTGGTGACCCTGTCGACCGGGGAGAAGATCGCCAACCCCCGGCACGAGCGGCGCGACCGCGCCCGCCTGGCCAAGGCGCAGCGGGAGCTGTCGCGAAAGGCCCCGGGTTCGGCGAACCGGGACAAGGCCCGCCGCAAGGTCGCCCGCGTGCACGCGCGGATCGCCGATCGGCGCCGCGACTTCCTGCACAAGCTGTCGACTCGTCTCGTCCGTGAGAACCAAACGGTCGTGATCGAGGACCTCACCGTCGCCAACCTGCTCAAGAACCGCAGACTCGCCCGCGCCATCTCGGATACGGCGTGGGCGGCGCTCCGCACGATGCTGGAGTACAAGTGCGCCTGGTACGGCCGCGACCTGGTCGTGGTCGACCGCTGGTTCCCCTCCTCCAAGCTGTGCGGAACCTGCGGAACCATCCGCGCCAAGCTGCCGCTGGACGTCCGCGAATGGACGTGCGGCTGCGGCAGCGTGCATGACCGCGACGTCAACGCCGCGCGCAACATCCTGGCCGCCGGGCTGGCGGTGACCGCCTGTGGAGACGGTGTAAGACCTCAACGGGACGCCTCCCGGACGAGGCGGTCGTCGGCGAAGCAGGAAACCCAGCGGGCGATCGCTGGAACCTCCCGCCCATAGGCAGAGGAGGAAGTCAAGCATTCCTTCCTTCGGCGGCGGCGGCGGCGTCGTCGGTGGTCGGCGGGGGGTGCTGGAGGGTGTCGCAGGCGTGGGAGAGCAGGTCCGCGGCCCGGGGGTAGTCGACGAGCTGCTCGGCCAGCAGTTCCAGACCCGGCAGGAGGCTCCGGGCGGGCACGCCGCGCGCGGAGAGGATGCCCGCCGTCCAGCCGATGAATCCGGTGAACAGGTCCGGGTCGTCCACGTAGAGGGCGGTGCCGAGGAAGTCGACGATGTGGGCGATGTCCTCGGCGGTGTGGCGGAGCTGCTGGTCGGTGTAGTCCGCCATCGCCGGGAAGCGTTTCGGCAGCTCGGTCATCACGTGCCGCACGAGCCCGCGCGCGGTCCGGCTGATCTGCGTGTACTCCTGGTCGGCCAGGTGCGGCAGGTCGTCGATGACCTGGTGGACGGGCGGCGGCTTGCGCAGCGGCCCCTCCGCCAGCCGGTCGGCCGCGGAGCGGGCGTCGGCGGCCCAGCCGTCGGCGCCGAGCAGTGCGGCGTACCGGCCGTCCGGCCCGTACGCGGCGCCGCCCACCAGGACGGGGGTGCCGGTCGCCTGGCACGCGGTGATGGCGGCGTGCGCGGACGGCAGCCGCGTGGCGATCGAGGACGACAGCGCCACCACGGCCGGGTTCGTCCGGTGCACGTGGGCGATCAGATGCGCGGTCGGCACCTGGGCGCCGAGGTAGTCGACCCGCCAGCCGCGCAGCCGCAGCACCTCGGCCAGGATCCGCGCGGGCAGCGCGTGCCACTCGCCGTCGATGCACGCGACCGCCACCCGGCCGCGCGACCCCTCGCCGCGGCGCGCCGGCGACTCGCGGACGGCCGGATGGTGCGCCAGCGCCGCGATCGTCCGCTCGTTGATCGCCGTCGCGGTGTGCTCCTGGGCGACGGTGAGCCGGTTCGCCGCCCACTCCCGGCCCACCCGGGCCTGGAGCGGCGCGATGATCTCCAGGAGGATGGTCTCGGCGTCCGTTCCGCGGTCGAGCGCGGTCGTGACGGCGTCGGCGGCGGCGTACTCGTCGCCGGCGATGACGGCGTCCCAGAGTCCGTCCGCCCACCCGTCGGATCCGGGGGGAGCCGCGGGAGTCCGTGCGGTCGCGGTCACGCGGTGAACCTCCCCGGGCCCTGCCCTCCTACGGCGCTCAGGTGGAAGCGCCGGGGAGCGGTGATGGCGACCACGGCCATGTCGTCGTGCTTGCCGCCGCCCACCCATTCCGCGGCGAGCATGTGCACCCGTTCCACGAGGGCCTCCGGGGGCATGCCGCCGCAGCGGGCGAGCTCGGCGCGCAGTCGCTCGTCGCCGAACATCTCGTCGCCCAGCGGGCCGCCGAAGGCCTCGGTGATGCCGTCGGTGTAGAGCAGGCACGTGTCGCCCGGCTCCAGCAGCACGGTGGCGGACCTGGAGGAGATCTTGTCCAGCACGCCGATCAGCGACCCGCCGGTGTCGGGGGTCTCGACCTGGCCGCCGGCCCGCACGATCAGCGGGCGGGTGTGGCCCGCGCTCGTGAGGCGCAGCCGCACGTGACTGCCCTCCCGCCGGATCGAGGCCAGCACGAGGGTCACGAAGCGGGTGGACTCGCTGCTCAGCAGCGTCCCGTTCAGCAGCTCCAGCACGCGCCTGTGGTCGTCGGCCAGCGGGAGCAGCGCCTGCAGCGTGTTGCGGATCTTGCCGGTGAGCACGGCGGCCTCCAGGCCCTTGCCGCACACGTCGCCCAGCACGACCATCGACTCCTGCTCCGCGTCGGAGCTCTCGGCCGCCGGGTGCAGGTCGTAGAAGTCCCCTCCGACGCGCTCTCCGGCGCCGGACGGCCGGTAGCGGGCCGCCAGCTCCACCTCGTCGAGGTGCTGGGTGCGCGGCGGCAGCAGCTCGCGCATCAGCGTCTCGGTGATGGACGCCTGCTCGGCGTACACGCGGGCGGCCGACATCGCCGCGCCGGCGCGGGCCGCGAACAGGCGCGCGATCAACTCCTCGCCCTCGGAGAAGGCGCGCTGCCCGCCGCGCCGGAGCAGCACCAGCGCCCCCGCGGGCACGCCGTGCCCCGGAAGCGCGGTCACCACCATCGCGCCGAGACCGCCGAGGTCGGCGCGGAGGATCCAGGGAGGCGCGCCCATCGGGTCGAGCCAGCGGGACGGCATCGGCGGGAAGCCCTGCATCGCCTCCGCGAGGCCCGGGACCTCCGAGGGGTCCACCACGAGCTCCTGATGGTCCACCTGGCCGTCGGGGCCGCAGTAGGAGACGGGGTAGGCGCGTCCGGAAGCGGGCGCGATCACCAGCGCGGCGTCGGCGAGGTGCCGCGCCGCCAGCTGGACCGTCACCTCCATGCAGCGTTCCAGGTTCAGCGACGCCAGCAGCTGGCCGGACGCCTCCGCCAGGAAGGCGGTGCGTTCGCGCTCGTCGGCGAGTTCCCGTTCCAGGCGCCGGTGCTCGGTGACGTCGAACAGCCACCAGACCGTCCCGGCCGGGGGGCCCGGCGGAGTGCCGGGATCGTCGTGGACCTCGTCGGGCACGCCGTGGGCCTCGTAGGCGCGGTCGCCGATCGGACCGTGCGCGACCGGCCGAGGGGCGCCGGGGTGCGACAGTTCGGCCGCGGTCATCTCGGGGAGGGGATCGATGGCCAGTGCATGGTGGGCCTCGGCCAGCCAGGCCGGTGCCGCGTCGTCCAGGACGGCGCCCGGGATCATGCCGAGCAGCAGGCGCGCCGCGTCGTTGAGCCGCGTGACGGTACCGCTCGGATTCACCGCGAGCGCGGGGTACGGGCCGGGCCCCAGCGCGGGGTCGAGAACGCGCCGAGTGCCGTCGATGCCTTGAGTCAGTTCCATCACGTCGCAGCCTGCGGCGGGACCACTTCCTTCCTCAGCTGAGCCGCCAAACGAGGATCTTGTCCTCGCCACCACCCTAACCGCAACAAGACAGTTGCCGGAAGGCAAAGATTCGTTCCATCTTGTCCGCGGACCCTGTCCGGCGGGAGGACGACCAGCTCAGCGGCATGATCGGAGGCCCGTGACCGGCGCCTCATGAATGCTCTCCGCGTTACGGGGTAGCCTCGGCCCAACGGGAGGTTGAGTCTGGTGATGGACGCGGTGCACGACGGAAATGATACGTCGCTTCGGCTGTGGCACGACTCTCAAGACCGACTCCGAATGCGCGTCGAGAACCGCGACACCTGCATTCTCTTCAGCGTGGAAGGTGAAATCGATTACCTGACGGCCGATGCCTTCCGGGAACATGTCCTTTCTCACTCGGAGGGTGTGGGGCGGATCGTCCTGGACCTCCAGGACGTGAGGTTCTGCGATTCCTCCGGCCTGGGGGCGCTGGTGGGCGTGTGGAAGACCGTCACGGCCCGGCAGGGCCGGCTGGTCCTCAGCCGCCCGAGCCCGGTGTGCCAGCGGATCCTGCAACGCACGGGCCTCGACGCGCACATGCTGATCAGCCCGACGCTGCGGCACGCGCTGGCCAGGATCGTCGACGGTCAGGGCGGCGCGCGGCCCTCGCCGCTGGTGCCCAACGCGCGCCAGGACGCCTCCTGAAAGGAGCCGGCCGGCGAGCGCGCCGCATATCTCGACCGAGATATATCCCTGTCGGTCCGGGCACCGAAACCCGTCTGTAAAGGCGCTGCCCGCGCCTGGCATGGCAGAGCCCCCGGGCAATGCCCGGGGGCTCTGCGGCCGGGGGATCACTTGGGCGGCATCAGGACGCTGTCGATGATGTAGACGGTCGCGTTGGCGGTCTGGACGTTGCCGCAGACGACCTTGGCGTCGTCGCCGACGGTGTAGGAGTCGCCCGAGCCGCTGCTCTTGAGCATGGCGCCGTTCAGCGTCTTGAAGTCGCCCGCCCCCAGCCCGCCCGGCGCGACCTGCCGGCCGACCACGTGGTAGGTGAGGATGCCCGTCAGCGTCTTCTTGTCCGACAGGACCTTGTCGAGCGTCTCCTTCGGAATCTTCTTGAACGCGTCGTTGGTGGGCGCGAACACGGTGATGTTCTTCGACGAGTTGAGCGTGTCCACCAGGCCGGCCTTCTTCACGGCGCCGACCAGCGTGGACAGCACCGGGTTGTTGGACGCGGCGGTCGCGACGGGGTCGGCGGCCATGCCCTGGAAGCTGCCCTTGCCGGACGCCGGGACGGCCGAGCACGCGGGCCCGAACGGCCCGCCGGCGGACGGCGCGCCGCTCGGCGAGGCGGCCGGCGCGGACGATCCGGCCGGAGCGGCGGCGGCGTCGCCCTTGTCGTCGCCGGAGCAGGCCGCCGCGCCGGTGGCGAGGGCGGTCGCCGCGAGGACGCCGGCGACGATGCGGTTGCGGTACATGGGGAACTCCTCTTGTCGGTGACTTCTCGTCGGTGACTTTCACTGGCTCGGATGCGGACGGGCTCAGGTCACGGTGACCACCACCGAATGCCATCCGGTGGCGCCGTTCGGGGACGGCGGGGCGCGGTGCCCGGGCTGCGTGCGGCCGGTCCCGTCGGTGGCGCGGCAGCGGAGCGTGTGGGAGCCGGGAGCGGCGTCCCAGTCGGCGACCCACTGCCGCCATGTGTCCAGGCCGGGGACGGGCGCGAGCCGCGCCTCCCGCCAGGGGCCGTCGTCGACCTGCCATTCGACGGCGTCGACGCCGCGGTGCTGCGCCCACGCGGTGCCCGCGACGGCGACGCGTCCCGCCTTCACGGCGGCGAGCGGCCTCGGCACGTCGATCCGGGAGAACGTCTTGACCGGCGCGTTCTCGGCGTAGCCGCGCTCCGTCCAGTACGCGCGGTCGGTCGCGAAGCGCGTGACCTTGAGGTCGACCACCCACTTGGTGGCCGAGACGTAGCCGTAGAGGCCCGGGACGACCATGCGCGCGGGGAAGCCGTGGGCGATCGGCAGCGGCTCGCCGTTCATGCCGACGGCGAGCATCGCGTCCCGGCCGTCGAGGATCGTCTCGATCGGGGTGGACAGCGTCATGCCGTCGGCCGAGCGGGACAGGATCTGGTCGGCGCCGGAGTGGATTCCCGCCCTGCGCAGCAGCGGCGCGAGCGGGGCGCCCAGCCAGCGCGCGTTGCCCGCGAGGTCGCCGCCGACCTGGTTGGATACGCACGCCAGGGTGATGTCGCGTTCGATCAGTGCCTCACGCAGCAGGTCGTCGAACGACATCTCGACGGGGCGGCCGACCATGCCGTGGATGCGCAGCGTCCAGTCGCGCGGGTCGACCTGGGGCAGGGTGAGCGCGGTGTCGACGCGGTAGAAGTCCCGGACGGCCGTGTGGAACGGCGTCATCCCCGCCGCCCGCACCTGCGCGCCCGGGGGCACCGGACGCGCCGCGCTCGCCGGACGCGGCAGCCGCAGGCCGGCCCGGACGGAGGTGACGTCGCCGCGGCGCAGCAGTGCCCCCCCACAAGCACCGCCGGCCGCGGCGACGCCGATCACTCCGGCCCCGGTCAGCAGCACGCGCCGCCGATCCACCTCCGTTCCGGGGCCGGTGTCCTCGGGGCGGGCGGCGCGGACCAGCGCGGTCAGCGCGGCCATGCCCGCCAGCGCGCCGACGGCGGACGGC